>NZ_JBMDJU010000060.1:0-388 GCF_057809355.1 Pseudomonas sp. FG29
CGCTCGACTTCCCTCACTCCGGCACCGCTCCGGGGTCGGCGTACATGGGCCATCCTTGGCCCATTACGCCTCTCGTGGCATCCATGCCACTCGCCCCCTGCGCAGCGCCTACGTTCGGCCTCCTGAAGGGGGACTTTCGCGAGCCTGAAAGAACTGGCATGCCATGGGCAGCCCGGCGTGTTCTGGTAAAAGTGGATTCACAGCATGGCAGTCGGGTTAAACCAAAACTTTCATTCGCGTAGTTTCAGCTTGCCGGCTTTCAGCCGGCATTCCGGTCAGCCCTATGGCTGACCTCATGTTCAAGCACTCCACGCTAGTTCTGGGTTACCGCACGTTCAGGCGCGTGCAGAGCCCGCCCAGGAGGGCGAACGGAATCGTCGTGGAAGAG
>NZ_JBMDJU010000061.1:0-340 GCF_057809355.1 Pseudomonas sp. FG29
ATGGCCCTTCAAGCCTCTCGCGGCATCCATGCCGCTCGCCCCCTGCGCAATGCCTACGTTCGGCCTCCTGAAGGGGGCATTTGCGCGCCTGAACGAACTGGTATGCCAGGTGCTGCACGCAGTGTTTTGGTAGTGGTGAAGTCGCGATGGGCCGTCGAGTTAAACCAATAGTTTCATTCGTGTAGTTTCATGCGCTTGGATAGCTTGCCGGTTTTCAGCCGGCATCTTGGTCAAGCCCTAGGGCTGACCAGTGTTCAAGCACGCAGAGTCTCGGGGAATAACCGTAGTTTCAGGCGCGTGCAGAGCCCGCCCAGGAGGGCGAACGGAATCGTCGTGGAAG
>NZ_JBMDJU010000062.1:0-319 GCF_057809355.1 Pseudomonas sp. FG29
TCCGGCACCGCTCCGGGGTCGGCGTACATGGGCCATCCCTGGCCCATTACGCCTCGCGCGGCATCCATGCCGCTTGCCCCCTGCGCAATGCCTACGTTCGGCCTTCTGAAGGGGGACTTTCGCGCGCCTGAAACTAGTGCTTTAACTCCGTAGCCATGGCGGTTGCTCTTGCTGCTGCTAGACCACTCCGAACAATCTCTGGGTTACTTCGCGCTCAGGCGCGTGCAGAGCCCGCCCAGGAGGGCGAACGGAATCGTCGTGGAGGAGGTCGAGCGACATGGATGTCGCGAGAGCCGCGATGGGCCAGGGATGGCCCACC
>NZ_JBMDJU010000063.1:0-313 GCF_057809355.1 Pseudomonas sp. FG29
GAAAGCGCACCCCATCATCCGGCCCCGGCTGCGCCGGGGTTCGTTCGCTCCATCGTCGCTCCGAGGGTCGGCGTACATGGGCCATCCCTGGCCCATTACGCCTCTCGCAGCATCCATGCTGCTCGCCCCTCTACGCAACGATTGCGCTCACCCTCCTGAAGGGGCCAGTCGCGCGCCTGAGAATACGGGTTTGATTCGAGGACTACTGCGGTTTGCTATTGCTCTTGCCAGAGCACTCCCAGCTCCACCTGAGTTACTTCAGGTTCAGGCGCGTGCAGAGCCCGCCCAGGAGGGCGAACGGAATCGTCGTGGA
>NZ_JBMDJU010000064.1:0-306 GCF_057809355.1 Pseudomonas sp. FG29
CCAACCTGGGGAAGGCCAAGATGAAGCGCCGCAAACTCAAGGCCCGCGACGAGGGAGCCGTTGAGGCCGGATACCGGGCCGGCAAGTCGGCGCAGTTGCACCAGGCGATCAACCACAAGCCGGTCGCCCGGCTGACGCAGGGGGCGTCCTGATGGAGCGCTACCACGACACAGCCGGCGATCCGCCTCGCCGTGACGTTGCGGCCAAGGCTTCGGAGCGCGCTGCACTGGCAGAACAGATGGCAGCCTTCCTGGAGCGTGGTGGGAGCATCAAGGAGGTTGGTCACCAAATGCGCGAGGCGCCGGA
>NZ_JBMDJU010000007.1:0-199560 GCF_057809355.1 Pseudomonas sp. FG29
CATCCGGGTGCCTTGTGCTCAAGAGCGACTTGAGCAAAAACAAAATACAAGGGTGAGCTGTAGGGTGGGCTTCAGCCCACCTGCGAACGCTTAGAACAGCGCCAGCTTGATCACGCAGAAGATGGCCAGCGCCACTAGCATGCCGTTCAGCTCGCGGAAGCGGCCGGCCAGGGTCTTGGCGGCGACCCAGGTGATGAAGCCAAAGGCGATGCCGGTGGCGATGGAGTAGGTCAGCGGCATGGCCAGCGCGGTGACGACGACGGGGGCGGCGACGGTGATGTCGTCCCACTCGATCTCGGCCATGCCCGAAGCCATCAGTACGGCGACGAACAGCAGCGCCGGGGCGGTGGCGAAGGCCGGTACGCTGCCGGCCAGCGGAGCGAAGAACAGGGCGAGGAGGAACAGCACGGCGGTGACGATGGCAGTCAGGCCGGTGCGCCCGCCAGCGCTGACGCCGGCGGCCGACTCGATGTAGCTGGTGGTGGTGCTGGTGCCCAGCAGCGAGCCGCCGAGTGCAGCGGTGCTGTCGGCGATCAGCGCGCGGCCCATCTTCGGCAGGTGGCCGTCCTTGCGCATCAGGCCGGCTTTCTTGGCTACGGCGATCAGGGTGCCGGAGTTGTCGAACAGGTCGACGAAGAGGAAAGCGAAGATCACGCTGACCAGGCCCACGTCGAGCGCACCGGCGATGTCCAGTTGCAGGAAGGTTGGGGCCAGCGACGGCGGCATCGATACCACGCCGCCGAACTGGCTGACGCCGAGCAGGATGCTCAGACCGGTGACCACCAGGATACTGATCAGCACCGCGCCGGTCACGCGCAGCGCTTCCAGGCCGATGATCAGGAAGAAGCCGAGGATCGCCAGGATCGCCTGCGGACTGGCCAGGTTGCCGAGGCCGACCATGGTCGCCGGGTTGGCGGCGACGATGCCGGCGTTCTGCAGGGCGATCAGCGCCAGGAACAGGCCGATACCGGCGGCAATGGCCGAGCGCAGCTCCAGCGGGATGCTGTTGATGATCCATTCACGGATCTTGAAGATCGACAGCAGGAAGAACAGGCACGCCGAGAGGAACACCGCGCCGAGGGCGACCTGCCAGGTATGGCCCATGCCCAGCACCACGGTGTAGGTGAAGAAGGCGTTGAGGCCCATGCCTGGCGCCAGGGCGATCGGGTAGTTGGCGATCAGACCCATGACCACGGAGCCGAAAGCCGCCGCCAGGCAGGTGGCGACGAATACCGCGCCCTTGTCCATGCCGGTCTCGCCGAGGATGCTCGGGTTGACGAAGAGGATGTAGGCCATGGTCAGGAAGGTGGTGACCCCGGCCAGTATCTCGGTACGCACGTTGGTGTTGTGGGCTTGGAGTTGGAACAGTCTTTCCAGCATGTGGGGCTCCCCGGTGCGCGAGCGCGCGGCAATGGTCAGAGTCCAAGCAAAGCACATCCACCAGAATGCGCCTCGAACAGGCTTGGTTCCGCGAAAGCCGCGCATCATAGCAGCAAGATTTTTCCCGGTGAATTTATGACTGGACGGACAGCTTCCTACCTGTGAGTCGCGGCTTTGCGCCGTCTGCAATCCACTACGGGTGAGCGCTGATCAGGCGCCTTCCTGCTCCAGCAATTGCCGCTTGCGCAGCAATCCCCAGCGGTAGCCGCCGGGGCTGCCGTCGCTGGCCACCACGCGATGACAAGGCAGCAGCAAGCCGATGGCATTGCTGGCGCAGGCCCGGGCCACGGCGCGTGGGTGGCTATCGAGTTGCTTGGCCAGTTCGCCGTAGCTGCGCGTTTCACCGCTGGGGATGCGTTGCAGAGCCTTCCAGACCCGCTGCTGGAAGGCCGTGCCGCGAATATCCAGGGGCAGATGGGCGGCGCGCTCGGGTTCTTCGAGTTGCGCCAGTACCTGTTGCAGCCAGGCGTGCAGGCCCTGGTCGTCCCGCTGCAGATGGGCGGCGGCGAAGCGCTGTTGCAACTCGCTTTGCAAGGCTTCGGCGTCGTCACCGAAGAGCAGGGCACAGACGCCCTTGGCGCTGCTGGCAATCAGTACCAGGCCCAGCGGGCAGGGAGCGATGGCGTAGCGCAGATGTTCGCCAGCGCCGTGCTGACGGCGCTGGCGTGGGCTCATAGCCTGCGGTTTTTCGTACAGGGCGCGGGTGCCGGAGTAGCCGGCCGCCAGGGCGGCCTGCAGCACGCTGGACGCGCCTGGCAATTGCGCATCGAGATGCTTGCGCCGCTCGGCGGCGGCCCAGGCGTTGGGTGTAAGGCCGGTGCGCGCCTTGAAGGCGCGGGCCAGGTGCGACGGCGACAGGCCGATGCGCGCGGCCAGTTGCGTCAGGCTCAGGCGTTGTTCGCCGCGCAGCAGCTCACAGGCGGCCGCGACCAGCGCATCGAGCTGCTGCGCCGGGCTCTGGCCCTGTGGCGAGCAGCGCTTGCACGGGCGGAAACCTGCGGCCTCGGCGCTGCTGGCGTCGGGGTGGAAGCTGACGTTGTCGCGCCGTGGCCGCCGCGCCGGGCAGTTCGGCCGGCAGTAGATGCCGGTGCTGTGCACGGCGAAAACGAAGCGACCGTCCTGCGCTGCATCACGTTCGCAAACGGCCTGCCAGCAGCGATCCGGGTCGAGCATGGCGCGCGCTCCATTCAATGACGATGGCCGGATTGTCCTGCGTGCATCGCCGGCTGCCAATCCGCATCGCGCTTTCAAACCGAATCGGGGCGTGAGCGGTAGGAGGGGCTTTAGCCGCGAGCTGTTTGTCGCGGCTAAAGCCCCTCCCACGGGTTCGTGCTGTGCAGGTCGATTAGAGATTCTCGCGCTGAAACCGCTGCCAACGCTGGGTAGGAGCGGCTTCAGCCGCGAAAAGGGCAGGCACCGCACCGCGCATCAATACTCACCTGTCAGGCAATCCGCTCCACATGATGGCAGGCCACCTGCCGCGCATCGATCAAGCGCAGCTCGGGGCGTTCGCCACGGCAACGCACGTCTGCATGTGGGCAGCGCTTGTGGAAGGCGCAGCCGGACGGTGGGTTCAGCGGGTTGGGCAATTCACCGCTGATCTTCATCCGCGGCTTGGCCGGATCAGGGTGAATCGTCGGCGTCGCCGAGAGCAGGGCGCGGGTGTAAGGGTGCAGTGGCCGACTGTAGAGCGCTTCGGCTGGGCCGATTTCCGCCGGGCGACCGAGGTACATCACCAGCACGTCGTCGGCGACGTGACGCACCACCGAGAGGTTGTGCGAGATGAACACGTAGCCGGTGTCGAACTGCTCCTGCAGATCCATGAACAGGTTGAGCACCTGCGCCTGGATCGACACGTCCAGCGCCGAGGTCGGTTCGTCCGCCACCAGCACCTTGGGTTGCAGCATCATAGCGCGGGCCAAGGCGATGCGCTGGCGCTGGCCGCCGGAGAACATGTGCGGGTAGCGCTGGTAATGCTCGGGGCGCAGGCCGACCTGCTGCATCATCGCCTGCACCTTGTCGCGGCGCTCGCTGCGCGACAGGTCGGTGTTGATCAGCAGCGGTTCGGCCAGTTGATCACCGATCTTTTGCCGCGGGTTGAGCGAGGCATAGGGGTTCTGGAACACCATCTGCACGTCGCGACGCAACTGCCTGCGCTCGGCCTTGCTGGCGCCGGCCACTTCGCGCCCGGCGATCTGCAGGGAGCCGGCGCTGGGCTCTTCGATCAGGGTCAGGGCGCGGGCCAGGGTCGACTTGCCACAGCCGGACTCGCCAACCACCGCCAGGGTCTTGCCGGCCTGCAGGCTGAAGGACACGCCGTTGAGGGCCTGCACCGTGGCTGCCGGTTGGAACAGGCCGCGCGACACATTGTAGTGACGCGTCAGCTCATGGGCTTCGAGTACGGTGCTCATCAGGCCACCTCCAGCGGGAAGAAGCAGCGCGCGGCGCCACGGGCATGTTCGTCCAGGGTCGGACGTTGTTGGTGGCAGCGCTCCTGCACGTAGGGGCAGCGTGGTGACAGCAGGCAACCCAGCGGGCGGTCATAGCGACCAGGCACGATGCCCGGCAGGGTGGCCAGGCGGCTGGCGCCTGCGCTGTGCTCGGGGATCGCCTTGAGCAGCGCCTCGGTATAGGGGTGACTGGGGGCGTCGAACAGCGTCGGGATGTGCCCCAACTCCACCGCTTGCCCGGCGTACATCACGCAGACACGCTGGGCGGTTTCGGCGACCACGGCCAGATCGTGGGTGATCAGCACCAGAGCCATCCCTTCATCGCGTTGCAGGTTCAGCAGCAGTTCCATGATCTGCGCCTGGATGGTCACATCCAGCGCCGTGGTCGGCTCGTCGGCGATCAGCAGCTTGGGTTCGGCGGCGATGGCCATGGCGATGGCCACGCGCTGGCTCATGCCCCCGGAAAGCTGGTGCGGGTAGGCGTCCAGGCGGCTGGCGGCGCCGGGTATTTCCACCCGTTCCAAGAGCTCCAGGGCACGGGCGCGCGCTGCCTTGCCCTTCAAACCGAGGTGCTGACGGAGCACTTCCTCGATCTGGAAGCCCACGGTGTAGCTGGGGTTGAGGGCGGTCATCGGATCCTGGAAGACCATGGCCAGATCCTTGCCCACGATATGTCGGCGCTGGCGGCCCTTGAGGCGCAGCATGTCGGTGCCGTCGAACTGCATGCAGTCGGCCTGGACGATGCCGGGGGCGTCGATCAGGCCCATCAGCGCCATCATGGTCACCGACTTGCCGGAGCCGGACTCGCCGACGATGGCCAGCACTTCGCCCTGCTCGACGCTGAGGTCAAGGCCATCGACCACCGGCATGGCGGGGCCAAAGCGGACGGAGAGATTGCGGATATTCAGCAGGCTCATTCCGGGCTCCTCACTGCGCATTCTTCAGTTTCGGGTCGAGCGCATCACGCAGGCCGTCACCCATCAGGTTGATCGCCAGCACGCTCAGCAGAATCGCCAGGCCGGGCAGGCTCACCACCCACCAGGCGCGTTCGATGTAGTCACGCGCCGAGGCCAGCATGGTGCCCCACTCGGGCGTCGGCGGCTGCACGCCGAGGCCGAGAAAGCCTAGCGCGGCGGCATCGAGAATCGCCGAGGAGAAGCTCAGCGTGGCCTGCACGATCAGCGGCGCCATGCAGTTGGGCAGCACGGTGACGAACATCAGCCGTGGCAGCCCGGCGCCGGCCAACTGCGCGGCGGTGACGTAGTCGCGGTTCAGCTCGCTCATCACGGCTGCGCGGGTCAGGCGCACGTAGGACGGCAGCGAGACGATGGCGATGGCGAAGATGGTGTTGATCAGCCCAGGGCCGAGGATGGCGACGATGGCTACTGCCAGCAGCAGCGAGGGCAGGGCCAGCATGATGTCCATCAGGCGCATGACGCTGGGGCCGAGCAGGCGCGGGAAGAACCCGGCGACCAGGCCCAGGAGGATGCCGGGGATCAGCGACATCAGCACCGAGGCCAGGCCGATCAACAGCGACAGGCGTGCGCCATGGATCAGCCGTGAGAGCAGGTCGCGGCCCAGTTCGTCGGTGCCGAGTAGGAACTGCCACTGGCCACCCTCCAGCCAAACCGGCGGGGTGAGCAGGAAGTCGCGGTATTGTTCGCTGGGATCGTGCGGCGCGACCCAGGGCGCGAACAGTGCGCAGAACACCAGCAGGATCATGAAGGCCAGGCCGCCGAGGGCGCCTTTGTTGTGGGCGAAGGCTTGCCAGAACTCCTTCAACGGCGAAGGGTAGAGCAGGCTCTGGTCGAGCGTGGTGGCGGTGGTCATGGGCGCACCTCCCGTAGGGTGGACGACGCTTCACCCGTCCACCGTTGTCTTTGCTGGGTGGATGAAAAGAGCGTCATCCACCCTACGTAATCGCTATGTTCGTGCATGGCGATGTCCTTACTTCTGATGACGAATGCGTGGGTTGGCCAGGCCATAAAGGATGTCCACGATGAAGTTGACCAGGATCACCAGGCAGGCAATCAGCAGGATGCCGTTCTGCACCACCGGGTAGTCGCGGGCGCCGATGGCTTCGATCAGCCATTTGCCGATGCCGGGCCAGGAGAAGATGGTTTCGGTCAGCACCGCGCCGGCCAGCAGGGCGCCGACCTGCAGGCCGAACACCGTCAGTACCGGGATCAGTGCATTGCGCAGGGCGTGCACGAACACCACGCGTGTCGGCGACAGGCCCTTGGCCCGCGCCGTGCGCACGTAGTCCTCGCGCAGCACTTCGAGCATGGCCGAGCGGGTCATCCGGGCGATCACCGCCAGCGGGATGGTGCCCAGCACGATGGCAGGCAGGATCAGATGGCGCAGGGCGTCGACGAAGGCGCCTGGCTCATCGCTGAGCAGGGTGTCGATCAGCATGAAACCGGTGACCGGCGGGATGTCGTAGAGCAGGTCGATGCGTCCGGACACCGGCGTCCAGCCCAGGCCGACCGAGAAGAACATGATCAGCAACAGGCCCCACCAGAAGATCGGCATGGAGTAGCCGGTGAGGGCGATGCTCATCACGCCGTGGTCGAGCAGCGAGCCGCGCTTGAGCGCCGCGACCACCCCGGCAATCAGCCCCAGGGTGCCGGCGAACAGCAGGGCGGCCAGGGCCAGTTCGACGGTGGCCGGGAACAGGGTGAGGAACTCGCTCCACACACTTTCGCGCGAGCGCAGCGATTCGCCCAGGTTGCCCTGAGCGAGTTGGCCGATGTAGTCGAAGTACTGCTGGTACAGCGGCTTGTTCAGACCCAGGCGCTCCATGGCCTGGGCGTGCATTTCCGGGTCGACGCGGCGTTCGCCCATCATCACTTCCACCGGGTCGCCGGGGATCAGGCGAATCAGCGCGAAGGTCAGCAGGGTGACGCCGAAGAAGGTGGGGATCAGCAGCCCCAGGCGTCTGGCGATGAATGACAGCATCAGGCGTTTTTACTCCATGACGGTATGTACTCACCGGACTGCATGGCCCGGTGTCGTTTTGGATAGTGCGTAGCCCGGATGCAATCCGGGGCATTCGCGGAGTGACAGGTGCCTTGTGGGAGGCGCTTCATCGGCGACAGGTTCGCGGCTAAAGCCCCTCCCACAAAAGCATGGCGCGGACGGCTCACGGCAGCTTCACACGGGCAAAGTTGTTCGAGCCCAGCGGGCTGAGCACGAAGCCCTCGACGCCTTTGCGCAGCGCAACGAACTGCTTCGGGTGAGCCAGGGCGATCCACGGCGCCTGCTCATGGAAGATCGCCAGGGCCTGCCGGTACAACGCAGCGCGTTTGTTCTGCTCGGGCTCCTGGCGGGCCTGGGTGATCAGCGCATCGAAGGCCTTGTCGCACCAGCCCGCCTGGTTCTCCCCGCTTTCGGCAGCGGCGCAGGAGAGGTTGGGCGTGAGGAAGTTGTCCGGATCGCCGTTGTCGCCAGCCCAGCCCATGAACACCAGGTCGTGCTCGCCATTCTTGGCGCGCTTGATCAGCTCGCCCCATTCGAACACACGGATGTCACTTTGAATGCCGATGGCGGCAAGGTCGGCCTGCAGCATCTGCGCGCCGATCCCCGGATTGGGATTGGTCGGCCCGCCGCCGGGGCGGGTCCAGATCGACAGCTTGAAGCCGTCGGCGTGACCGGCTTCGGCCAGCAACTGGCGAGCGCGTTCGGGATCGTGCGGCCAATCCTTCAGCGTCGCGTCATGGCCCCACAGAGTGGCCGGATAGGGCGCCACGGCCGGCGTGGCATTGCCTTCGCCGAACTGCGCACGAATGTAGGCGGCCTTATCGAAGGCCAGGTTCAGCGCCTGGCGCACGCGCACGTCGTCCAGCGGTGGGTGACGGGTGTTGATGCCGATATAGGCGGTCAGCAGCGAATCCAGCTCCAGCACCTGCAGCCTGGGGTCGGCCTTGAGCGCCGGGATATCCACCGGGCGGGGGAACAGGGTGATCTGGCAGTCACCGGCCTTGAGCCGTTGCTGACGCACGTTGGGCTCGGGGGTGATGGCCAGCACCAGGCGCTTGATCGCCGGTGCGCCGTTCCAGTAATCGGGGTTGCCGCGAAAGCGCACCTGGGCGTCCTTGGCATAACGCTCGAAGATGAACGGCCCGGTGCCGATGGGTTCGTTGTTCAGCCGCTCCGGAGTGCCGGCCGCGAGCAGGTGATCGGCGTATTCGGCCGAATAGATGGAGGCGAAACCCATGGCCATGTTGGCCAGGAAGGGCGCCTCCGGGTGTTTGAGGACGAAGCGCACGTGGTGCTCGTCGAGCTTTTCCACGCGTTCGATCAACTGCGCCAGGCCCATGGCCTCGGCATACGGGAAGCCGCGCAGCGACAGCCTGTGCCAGGGCTGATTAGGGTCGAGCTGTCGCTGGAAGCTCCACAGCACGTCGTCGGCGTTGAATTCGCGAGTGGGCGTGAAGCTCTTGTTGGCGTGGAACTTCACCCCCTTGCGCAGGGTGAAGGTGTAGACCAGGCCGTCATCGCTGATGTCCCAGCTTTGCGCCAGTGCCGGCACGATCTGCGTGCTGCCGGGGGCGAAGTCCACCAGGCGCTCGAACAGGGTTTCGGCGCTGGCATCGGCCGTTGTCGCTGCGGTGTATTGGACGATGTCGAAACCTTCCGGGCTGGCTTCGCTGCACACCACCAGGTCGTCTGCGGCCTGCGCGTGCACGCTCAGCATCACGGCCAGCAACAGGCCGCCGCGTAGAAAAGGCATGGGAAACATGGGTAACTCCTGACCAGGGTAGAAGCGGCGTGTCCGTGGACACGCCGCCTGCCATCACTTGGCGATACCTACACCATAGAAGGAGTTCAGCGCGAAGGGGCTGATGCGGAAGTCCTGCACTTCCTTGCGCATCGGCTGGTACACGGTGGAGTGCGCCAGCGGGGTGATCGGCACCTCACGCTTGAGGATCACCTGCGCCTGCTTGTACAGCTCGGTGCGCTTGTCGACGTCGGTGGTGCGCTTGGCAGCCTTGACCAGCTTGTCGTAGTCCTCGAAGCACCACTTGGAGAAGTTGTTGCCGTCGACCGCATCGCAGCCGTAGAGGGTGCCGAGCCAGTTGTCCGGGTCACCGTTGTCGCCGCTCCAGCCGATCAGCATGGCGTCATGCTCGCCGGCCTTGGCACGCTTGAGGTACTCGCCCCACTCGTAGCTGACGATGCGCGCCTTGATGCCGATCTTGGCCCAGTCGGCCTGCAGCATCTCGGCGATCTGCTTGGCGTTGGGGTTGTAAGGGCGCTGCACCGGCATGGCCCACAGGGTGATCTCGGTACCTTCCTTGACGCCGGCCTGCTTGAGCAGGGCCTTGGCTTTCTCCGGGTCGAAGGCCGGATCCTTGATGTCCTCGTTATACGACCACTGGGTCGGCGGCATGCCGTTGACGGCGAGCTGGCCGGTCTTCTGGTACACCGCATCGAGGATCGCCTGCTTGTTCACCGCCATGTCCAGCGCCTGGCGCACTTCCAGCTTGTCGAACGGCGGGTGAGTGACGTTGTAGGCGATGTAGCCGACGTTGAAACCGGCCTGCTCGGGCATTAGCAGGTTGGCCTCCTTCTGCAGCGACTCGACGTCTGCCGGGCGCGGATTCAGGGTGACGTGGCATTCGCCGGCCTTGAGTTTCTGCATGCGCACCGAGGCGTCGGTGTTGATGGCGAAGATCAGGTTGTCGATCTTCACGTCATCGGGCTTCCAGTAGTCCTTGTTGCCCTTGTAACGGATCACCGCGTCCTTCTGGTAACGGCTGAACACGAAGGGGCCGGTGCCGATCGGCTTCTGGTTGATGTCGGCGGCCTTGCCGGCCTTGAGCAACTGGTTGGCGTACTCGGCGGACTGGATCGAGGCGAAGCTCATCGCCAGGTTCTGGATGAAGGCGGCGTCCACGGCATTGAGGGTGAAACGCACGGTCATGTCATCGAGCTTCTCCACCTTGGCGATGTTGCTGTCCATGCCCATGTCGGTGAAGTAGGGGAACTCGGTGGGGTACGCCTTGCGGAACGGATGATCCTTGTCGAGCATGCGCTCGAAGGTGAACAGCACGTCGTCGGCGTTGAAGGTGCGGCTGGGCGTGAAGTACTCGGTGGTGTGGAACTTCACCCCGGGGCGCAGCTTGAAGGTGTAGACCAGGCCGTCATCGGAGACCGTCCAGCTTTCGGCCAGGCCGGGCTCGACCTTGGTGCCGCCGCGCTCGAACTGGGTCAGACGGTTGAAGATGGTCTCCGCTGCCGCGTCGAAATCGGTGCCGGTGGTATACAGGCCGGGGTCGAAACCGGCGGGGCTGCCTTCGGAGCAGAACACCAGGTTGGCGGCGCTGGCGAAGGGGGCGCTGGCGATCAGCCCAGCGGTGAACAATGCCTGGATCAGGGCGTTCTTGCGCATCTTGACCTCATCGTTGTTGTGCTTGTTGGCGAGGAACCCCTTTTGAGGGCCTCCTGGCAAGCTATGCAGGGCATGTGCCCGAGGCAAGTGGCTTGTTGCGTTCAACGCGGGTTGTGTGACGACTTTGTACGCTCGTGTCGCATTTATGAAATTTGCCGGGGAAAACATGGCAAAGCGCCGTTATCTGCCTTGAACGGCGCTGCCTGATGCTGGGGCGTGGCTCAGGGCATCTGCACTTCGATGACGCCATCGGCCGTCACCGTCACCTGGCTGGTGCCGGCTTCGATCTGTGGCGTGGGCGCTGCGTCCATCATTTCCATGCTCTTGGCGGCGTAGGCGCGCATCGCCATCGGCGGCTGGAAACCGCCGGTGCTGAGGCTCAGGTTGACCAGCTTGTAACCGCTGCCGCCAAGGGCTTCGGTGGCCAGCTGCGCGCGTGCCTTGAAGGCGTTGACTGCATCCTTGAGCATGGCGTCCTCGCGGGTCTTGCGGGTATCGCTGGCGATGCTGAAGTCCATGCCGGCCATCTTCATCGATTGCAGCAGCTCACCGGTGAGTGTGGACAGACGGGCGAAGTCGGCGCTTTCCAGGCGCACCTCGGCGCGCTCGCGCCAGGCAGTGATCTTCTGGCCCTTGTCGTCGTAGACCGGGTAGCTGTTGCGGCTGCCCAGCTTGACCGTTACATCCTTGGCCTGGCGCGCCTGCTCCAGGGTCTTGTTGAGGGTGGTGGTGATCTCGGCGGCCAGCTTGGCCGGATCGCTGTGCTGCGACTCGGTGTAGAGGGTGACGTGCATCAGGTCGTGGGCGACCTCCTGGTTCACTTCGGCACGCAGGGCGATCTGGTTGTAGCGCGGCTCATCGGCAAACAGGGCGGTGCTGGCCAGGCTGGCGGCTGTCATGGCCAGGGCGGTGGCGAGGCGGGTCAGATTGCGCATGGGTCGTTCCTTTTTCAGTGGCCGGATGGCCGTTTCCCGAGGGTAGACGAAGGGGATGGATGAATGGGGTTAAGCGGTACGCATTATTTTGCTCATGGGCTTTGATATCGGATCGTTCCAGGAAAATCGAAGAGCCTCTGTCTTTCGTGCGTCCGGTTGCCGCAGCGGCGGAAGGCCGCGACTGGCTTGGTTATACTCGGCGCCAACCAATGGAGTCGCCATGCTCGAACCCGTTCAGCTACTGTCCGCCAGCCGCCAGAACCTCTGGCGCCTGACCCTCATCCGTATTCTCGTGCTTGCCGCCCAGGCCGGTTCGGTCGGCCTCGCCTACAAATCGGGCGTGTTGCCGCTGCCCTGGCTGCAGCTGTCGGTGACGCTGGGCGTCTCCCTGCTGCTATGCCTGATCACGGCGCTGCGCCTGCGCGGCCCCTGGCCGGTCACCGAGGTGGAGTACGCGGCGCAACTGGCCTGCGACCTGATCATTCACAGCGTGCTGCTGTACTACTCGGGCGGTTCGGCCAACCCCTTCGTCTCCTATTACCTGGTGCCACTGACCATCGCCGCGGCGACCCTGCCGTGGATGTTCACCATCGCGCTTTCCGGCCTGGCGCTGGCCGGTTACACCCTGCTGCTGGTGTGGACGCACCCGATGGTGCTGCCGGCGGCGCGCGAGAGCCTGCTGATCTATGGCATGTGGCTGAGCTTCGCCCTGGCGGCCGCGTTGATCACCTTCTTCGTCGCCAAGATGGCCGAGGAACTGCGCCGTCAGGACGAGCTGCGCGCCGAGCGCCGTGAGGAGAGCCTGCGTGACCAGCAACTGCTGGCCGTGGCCACCCAGGCCGCCGGCGCCGCCCACGAGCTGGGTACGCCGCTGGGCACCATGAGCGTGCTGCTCAAGGAACTGCGCCAGGAATACCGCGACAAGCCGGCCCTGCAGGACGACCTGGCGCTGCTGCAGGAACAGGTCAAACTGTGCAAGTTCACCCTGCAACAGCTGGTGCGCGCCGCCGAGAACGACCGCCGTCAGGCCGTGGTGGAACAGTCCTGCGTCGAGTGGCTGGAAACCACGCTCAATCGCTGGCACCTGATGCGCCCCGAGGCCAGCTATCGCTACCAGTGCCTCGGTCGGGGTACGCCGCCGAGCCTGATGCCGCCGGCCGATCTCACCCAGGCGCTGCTCAACCTGCTCAACAACGCCGCCGATGCTTGCCCGGACAAACTCGACATCCGTCTCGACTGGGATCATCAGTGGCTGCGCCTGAGCATCCGCGACCACGGCGTGGGCGTACCGCTGGCCATCGCCGAACAACTGGGCCGGCCCTTCTTCACCACCAAGGGCAAGGGCTTCGGTCTCGGCCTCTTCCTCAGCCAGGCCAGCGTGACCCGTGCCGGTGGTACGGTTAAGTTGTATAACCACGAGGAAGGCGGCACCCTCACCGAATTGAAGTTGCCGCGTACTTACGGCGTGGCCTGATTAGGAAAACCAAGCATGAGCGAAGAATCCCTGTTCGAAGGCGAAGAGCATCCGCACCTGCTGTTGGTGGATGACGACCCCACCTTCACCCGTGTGATGGCGCGCGCCATGAGCCGTCGTGGCCTGCGTGTGTCCACCGCCTCCAGCGCCGAAGAAGGCCTGGCCCTGGCCAAGGAAGACCTGCCGGACTACGCCGTGGTCGACTTGAAGATGGAAGGTGACTCCGGCCTGGTGCTGCTGCCCAAGCTGCTGGAGCTGGATGCGGAAATGCGTGTGGTGATCCTCACCGGTTACTCCAGCATCGCCACCGCCGTGGAAGCCATCAAGCGCGGCGCTGCCAACTACCTGTGCAAGCCGGCCGACGCCGACGACGTGCTCACTGCACTGCTTTCCGAGCACGCCGACCTCGACAGCCTGGTGCCGGAAAACCCGATGTCGGTGGATCGCCTGCAGTGGGAACACATCCAGCGCGTGCTGGCCGAGCATGAAGGCAATATCTCCGCCACTGCCCGCGCCCTGGGCATGCATCGCCGCACCCTGCAGCGCAAATTGCAGAAGCGCCCGGTACGGCGCTGAGTGTAGGCACGTGTAGGGTGGGCTTTAGCCCGCCAGCGAAGGGCGTATTCGGCTTTGGCTTCCTGCGTCGCTGGCGGGCGTCTTGGGCGTGAATCGTGGTACCGATCTCGGCATGGCCCGGCGGGCTGTAAGCAGAGCCCTACGCGGATCGCGCTTTTCGTAGGAGCGGCTTCAGCCGCGAAGCCTTTGCTTCACCGGCCTGATAGCGGCTGAAACCCAATGCCGGTCAGCCGTTTCACGCGAGCGGCTATTGGCGCTCCATGCCCATAGCCGATAAATGCTTAGCCAGCTAACATAGGTCGTCAGACAACCCTGGTGCCCCATGTTCGCTGTCGCTGCCCAAACCCTCGCCATCACCGCGCCCGTGTTCGCCATGCTGTTCCTCGGCGTGGTGCTCAAGCGGTTGCGCTGGATCGACGGCGCCTTCATCGATACCGCATCGAGCCTGGTGTTTCGCGGCACCATGCCGACCTTGCTGTTTCTCGGTGTGGTCAAGGCCGATCTGGACAAGGCCATCCAACCCGAGCTGCTGACCTACTTCTTCCTGGCCACCGTGGCCTCGTTCTTCGTCGCCTGGGCCTGGGCGATCTGGCGGGTGCCATTCGCCGAGCGTGGCATCTACACCCAGGGCGCCTTTCGCGGCAACAACGGCATCATCGGCCTGGCCCTGGCCACCAGCCTGTATGGCGATTACGGGCTGGCCGTCGGCTCCTTGCTCGCGGCCCTGGTGATCCTTTGCTACAACGTGCTGTCTGCCGTCGTGCTGGCCATCTACACCCCCGGTGTAACGCCGAGCGTCAAGACCATCACCCTGAGCATCGTGAAGAATCCGCTGATCATCGGCGTGCTCGCGGCGGTGCCCTTCGCCTACTGGCAGATTCCATTGCCGCAGTGGCTGCTGACCTCGGCGCAATACTTCGCCCAGATGACCCTGCCGCTGGCGCTGATCTGCATTGGGGGCACGCTGAGCCTGGCCTCGCTGCGCCGTAGCAGCGGCGTGGCCATCGGCTCGAGCCTGATGAAGATGGTCTGGCTGCCGCTGTTGGCGACGCTGGGCGCCTGGCTGTGCGGCTTCCGCGAGGCGGATCTGGCGATTCTCTTCCTCTACTTCGCCTGCCCGACGGCGGCGTCCAGCTTCGTCATGGCGCGTGCCATTGGCGCCAATCATGAGCTGGCGGCGGCGATCATCGTCATCACCACCCTGGCCGCAGTGTTGAGCATCAATGCCGGCTTGCTGCTGTTGCAGTGGAGTTGTTGGATCTGATCCAGCCTGTCGCCAGAGCGCGGCAAATGTGAACGGGTGTCAAACTTCGCAAGCTTCCGGCGAGTGGTGATTGTAAGGCGATGTGTCACCCATTAGCCTTGGCACCTTCGTTCATTTAAGGGATTAAACATGAACCCCCTGCCGTGGTCGGCAAGCCTGGCGTTGTTCGCCGCGGCTGCCTGCGCAGACCCCGCCGCGAGCCTGGAAGGCCCAGCCGGTGGTTGGCGCCACGATGGCCTGTTGGAGCGCTCTTCCGATGCGCGCGTGGCCTATCCGACACCGCCGATCGACCGTGGCGGCCAGCGCGGCCGCAGCCTGATCGCCGGCAAGCTCGAGGGCACTCAGGGCCTGCGCCAGCCTTACGTGCTGGCGGTCAATGGCAATCCCCTGCCGCTGTATACCGATGACCAGGGCCGTTTCGTCCGTCCCTATAACTTCGGCGCCGGCTCCAACAGCGTCGAGGTGCGTGCCGACGGCAAGCCGCTGCGTCGCGTGCAGTTCTACGAAGCCAATCAGCTCAAGACGCCCGCTCGGGTGCGCATCGTCCTCGGCTGGGATGATCCCAAGGCCGAGCTCGACCTGCACGTGATCACCCCCGATGGCCAGCATGCCTACTGGGCCGACCCGGTGATGAGCAACGGTGGCGGCCTGGATGTGGACAGCGTCGACGGCCCCGGCCCGGAGATGTTCACCATGACCGCGCCGCTACACGGCACCTACCTGGTGTACGTCAACTACTGGGGCAACCTCAACGGCCAGGGCTACAACTTCCAGGCCGGCAGCAACCAGAACGAGGTGATCACCGCGCAGATCAGCCTGGTGTTCAACGAAAACACTCTCAACGAGCGGCGCGAGACCTTCATCGTGCCGCTGCGCACCATCGGCGAGCTGTTGCCGGTGAAAACCTTCAACTATTGAACGCGGGTTCGTACCTATGAGCGAGAACACCCCACCCGTCACGCCTGCGCCTGCCGCCACGCCCGGCCCGCGCCGCTGGCGCCCGCTGCTGCTGGCATTGGCCGTGGCCGTTCCGGCGGCGGCTGCCGGTCTGTTCTTCTGGCTGGAGCAGGGGCCGCAGGATACGCGCCCGCTGGCCGAGGCCAATCACCTGGGCCTCGATCTGACGCGGCCTGACGTGCTGATCGAAAGCGCCTCGCTGAGCCGCCTGCCCAAGGATGTGCTCAAGGTGCCGTTGCTGCGCGACACCCTCACCGAAGACCTGGTGTTCTACTACGAGAACAATGCCGACCGCCTTGGGCTGGCCGGCAGCCTGCGGCGCATCATCTACGAACACGACCTGCAACTGCGCGACGAGTTGCTAGACCAGTTGCTCGACCAGCCGGCCGAAGTGGCCTTGTGGCGTGATGCCGGCGGCCGGTTGCGGCATTTCATGCTGGTGATCCAGCGTGGCGGCCTGGCCAAGCTGCTCGAACCGCTGGCCAAGGTGGCGCTGGATGATACCCAGTTGAGCGTGGCCGGCGAGTTCGTTGTCGACGGCGCCGCCGTGCCCTTCTATCGCCTGCGCTACAACGGCGAACGGAGCATTTTCTTCGCCTCCCATGGCGATCAGTTGTTGCTGGTGTCCAGCGCCGACATGCTCTATGGCGAGCTGCCGCAGGGCGAAGAGGGCGCCACCGACGGAGAGGCCGTAGAGGCCCAGGCGCCAGTGCTGGCGCGTGTTTCGGCGCAGACGGCAGAAGCCCTGCTGGCTGGCCAGCATCCCTTCCCCGAGCACTTCGGCCTGGCCGAGCGTGGCGAACTGGGTCAGCGCATTACCCTGGGCGCGGACTTCCTCGCCCTTGGCTATCGCCGCTTCCTGCCGGCCTTCGCCGGGCTGCGCTTCGAGATGAACGAGCAGGGCTGGAGCAGCTTCCTGGCGCTGGATGACGTGGACGGCCAGAGCGCCTTCGACTTCGCTCCGGTGTGGCAGGCCATGCCCATGGGCGCCAGTGCCTGCGTGGCCCTGCCGGTGGCGCCGGGCCTGCCCGAGCGTTTGCTGACCAAGGTGGGTGCCGAGCCCGAGGCGGCGCGCGAACTGGCCGAGCAGCTCAGCGGTAGTGCCGGCCTGTGCTGGTACCCGGATTCGCGCCTGCATTCGCCCTTGCTGGTCGGCACCCTCAAGCAGACGCCTGGCGCGCAGACCGATGCCGAATTGGCCAAGCTGTTCGAGCGCGTGATCGGCGCCTGGGAGCCCAACGCCGAAGGCGGCAGTTTCCCTGTTGAGACGCGTAGCGAGGGCGAAACCCATAGCTGGCAGCGTCAGGTCGGCTCCAACTTTGGTCAGTACCCGGCAGATTTGGCGAAAGAGCCCGACGCCCTGGCTTCGCGCGGCTTCTTCCGCATCGGCCTGGCCCGGCATGGCGCGACCCTGCTGTTCTCCCTGGATGACCGCCTGCTGGAGAAGGGCCTGCAAACCCTCGACAAGCGCTTCCCGCCGCTGGCCGACGTGCTGCCGGCCAATGCCCTGGTGCCGGCCTACCTGGCGCCGGACAGCATGGCCGCGCTGCTCGAACGGGAAACCCTGGAGAGCCTGCCGGAAGACATCGAGCCGGTGTTCCGCAACGCCGCGCAGGCCAACCTGCTGCCCAAGCTGCGGGCGCTGTCCGGGCATGGCAAGTACGCCCTCAGCCTGCCGGCAGACGCCGAGGCCGACGAGGCCTGGCAATGGCTGCCGCTGCAGTGGCGTGCCCTGTGAAACGCCTGCTGCTCGGCAGCGCGCTGCTGCTCATGAGCGCGCTCGCCTGCGCCAGTGACGCCGTGCCTGGGCTCGACGCCCAGCAGTCGCAGGTGTTTCGTGCCTGGTTCGTGCGCATCGCCCAGGAGCAGTTGCGCCAGGGCCCCAGCCCGCGCTGGCACCAGCAGGACTGTGCCGGCCTGGTGCGTTTCGCCGCCAACGAAGCACTCAAGGTGCACGACGCCAAATGGCTGCGCGCCAACGGCCTGAGCAACCGCTACCTGCCGCCGGAGCTGGAGCTCAGCGAGGCCCAGCGTGGTCTGGCCCAGCAGTGGCAGCAGGGCGGCGGCCAGCTCGGTCCCTACGTCAATGCAATCAAGCTGATCCAGTTCAACAGCACCCTGGTCGGGCGCGATCTCAACCAGGCGCGCCCCGGCGATCTGATCTTCTTCGATCAGGGCGACGACCAGCACCTGATGATCTGGATGGGCCGCAACATCCTCTACCACACCGGCAGCAGTACCCCGACCGACAACGGCATGCGCTCCGTGAGCCTGCAGCAACTGATGACATGGAAGGACACCCGATGGATTCCCGATGCATCCAATCCCAATTTCGTTGGCGTCTACCGGCTGCATTTTCTCAGCCGATGAGGAGCGTATCGATGAACCTGCCTATCCGTGCCCTGCGCCAGGCCACTCTTGCCCTGCTGGCCAGCGTGCTGCCCCTGGCCGCGCAGGCCGATGACAGCGTGCAACCCAGCGGCTACTCGCCGGTGGCGGGGCAGTCGTTCTTCCTGCTGGCCGACAGCAGCTTTGCCAGCGACGAGGTGGCCAAGGTGCGCCTCGAAGCGCCGGGCCGCGATTACCGGCGCTACATGATGGAGCCCTATGGCGGCGTGGACATGCGCGTGTACCGCATCGACCAGCCGCTGGAGTTCCTCAAGCGGCAGAAGAACCTGCACCGCGTGGTGGCCGAAGGGCAATACAAGGGCGAGGGGCTGTCCAATACCCTGGCCTATCTGTGGGACAACTGGTACCGCAAGTCGCGTCGGGTGATGCAGCGGGCCTTCTCCTACGACTCGCGCGTACAGGTCACCGAGGAAGCGCCAGAGCTGAAGATGGGCGACGCGATCAAGGCGCCGACGCCGTTCGAGGCCCAGCCGCAGTACGCACCGATGAAGGGCGTGCCGCTGGTAGCGCAGTTCCGCTACCCGCTGTGGGATGCCCAGCCGATCCAGCCGCCCAAGGGCGTCGAGCTGTCCGGCTCGTCGAGCCAGTTTCTCAGCGTCAATCCGGGCAACGTCTACATCCCGCTGGGCAAGCTCAAGCCGGGCCTGTATCTGGTCGAGGCGATAGTCGGCAAGTACCGCGCCACCACCGTACTGTTCGTCTCCAATACCGTGGCGGTGAGCAAGATCGCCGGCCAGGAACTGCTGGTGTGGACGGCGCGCAAGCACGAGGGCAGCGCGGTGGCCGGTGCCCAGGTGCTGTGGACGGATGGCCTCGGCGTGATGCGCAGCGGCAGCACCGATGAAAAGGGCCTGCTGCGCCTGCAGCACGCCAGCCCGGAGCGCTCCTACCTGCTCGGCGAGGACGCCGAGGGCGGGGTGTTCGTCTCGGAAAACTTCTACTACGACAGCGAGATCTACGACACCAAGCTCTACGCCTTCACCGACCGCCCACTGTACCGGCCGGGCGACTGGGTCGAGCTGAAGATCGTCGGCCGCGAATTCACCAGCGCGCGTGACTCCAAGGCCGCCGAAACCGCCCCGATCAAGCTGGCTGTGCTCGACGCCAATGGCACCACCCTGCAGACCCTGGCCCTGAACCTGGATGCCAAGGCCGGTGCCCAGGGCCGTTTCCAGTTGCCGGACAACGCCGTGGCCGGCGGCTACGAGCTGCGCTTTGTCTACCGTGATCAGCTCTACAGCAGCGCTTTCCGCGTCGCCGACTACATCAAACCGCACTTCGAGATCGCCCTCGACCTGAGCAAGCCGGACTTCCGCACCGGCGACAAGGTCACCGGCAATCTGGTGCTGCTCTACCCGGATGGCAAGCCGGTCAAGGACGCGCGCCTGCAACTGAGCTTGCGTGCCCAGCAGTTGTCGATGATCGACAACGAACTGCAGTACCTCGGCCAGTTCCCGGTCGAACTGGCCAGCAGCGAGCTGAGCACCGATGCCAAGGGCCGCGCCGCCTTCGAGCTGCCGGCCGCGGACAAGCCCAGCCGCTACCTGCTCACCGTGTTCGCCAGCGATGGTGCGGCCTATCGGGTCAAGACCAGCAAGGAAATCCTCATCGAGCGCGGTGCGGCCCGTTATCGCCTGGAGGCGCCGCAGCGCTTCAGCGCCGTCGGCGAGGCGGTGCCGTTCAGCTACCGCAGCGAGCAGCCCACCGAACTCAAGCCGGCCAGCTACGAGTGGGTGCGCCTGGAAGACCAGAGCAAGCACAGCGCCAGCCTGAGTGAGAGCGATCAGGGTTTCAGCCTGAGCTTCGAGCATCCCGGTACTTACAACATCACCCTCAAGGACGAGCACGGCCTGATTCTCGGCGCCACCGGCCATTCGGTCAGCGGCAACGGTCTCAAGGCCGTGGCCGGCACCGTCGAGGTGGTGTTCGACCGCGACCAGTACCAGGCGGGCGATGAAGCCCTGGCGTTGATCACCTTCCCCGAGCCGGTGGCCGATGCGCTGTTGAGCCTGGAACGTGACAAGGTCGAGGCCACCGCGCTGCTCTCCAGCGGCGGCGACTGGCTGAAACTGGAGAAGCTCAACGACACCCAGTACCGCGCACGCATCCCGGTGGACGATCACTTCGCGCCCAACCTGACCTTCTCCGTGCTCTACACCAAGGGTGGCGACTACAGCTTCCAGAACGCCGGGATCAAGGTGGCCAAGGCGCAGATCGAGATTGCCGTGAGCACCGACAAGGAGCGCTACGAGCCGGGCGAGACGGTCACCGTCGACCTGGCCACGCAGTTCAAGGGCAAGCCGGCCGCCACCCGCCTGACGGTGAGCGTGGTGGACGAGATGATCTACGCCTTGCAGCCGGAGATCGCTCCAGGCATCGATCAATTCTTCTACCACCCACGGCGCAACAACGTGCGCACCAGCGCCAGCCTGTCGTTCATCAGTTATGACGTGGCCCTGCCGGGCAACGCCAGTGCGCCCGGGCGCGCCAACCGCAGTGATCGCGGGGTCAAGGTGCTGGAGCGGCCACGCCGCGAGGAAGTCGACACCGCTGCCTGGCAGCCGGATCTGCTCACCGATGCAGACGGCAAGGCGCGCTTCAGCTTCCGCATGCCCGATTCGCTGACCCGCTGGCGCATCACCGTGCGTGCGGTCGACGAGGCCGGTGAAGTGGGGCAGAAGAAGCAGTTCATTCGCTCGGAGAAGCCGCTGTACCTGAAATGGAGCGGCCCGACCCTGTTCCGCGAGGGCGACAAGCCGCAACTGGGCCTGTTCGCCTTCAACCAGGGTGAGGACGAAACCGAGGCCGAACTGCTGACCCAGGTTGGTGGCAAGGAACAGCGTCAGCGCGTGACGCTGGCGCGCGGGGCCAACTACCTGGCCTTGCCGCCGACCGCGCTGCAGGCTGGTGAGCTGAGCGCCGCGCTGGTACAGGACGGCAAACCGGTGGATGCGCTGCGCGTCGGCCTGCGTGTCGCCGGTGAAGGCTGGCAGCGCCTGCACGTGCAGAACCTCACCCTGGCGGCGGGCAGCAACCCGCTGAGCCTGCCGGCGGATGCGCGCAACGTCCGTCTGCGCCTGGGCGATGCCAACCAGATGCTGTTCCGCTCGGCACTGGATGACCTGCTGGCCTACCCCTATGGCTGCGTCGAGCAGACCGCCAGCCGACTGCTGCCGCTGAGCCTGGCTTACCCGACCCTGGCCAAGGGCGAGGCCCGTATCGGCGAGCGTCTGCGCCTGATCATGCAGAACAGCCGCCTGCGCCTGGTGCAGATGGCCGGCCCCGAGGCCACCTTCACCTGGTGGGGCGAGGGCGGTAATGCCGATGCCTTCCTCACCGCCTATGCCTATTACGCCGACTGGCATGCCAGCCGCACCCTGGCCGTCGAACTGCCGCCGGAACACTGGCAGCGTGTGCTCGACCTCTACGGCCAGCAGGCAGCGCAGGTGCCCTTGCTGCAGCGCGCGCTGATCCTCGGTTTCGCCCGCGAAATGCAGTTGCCCACCGATACCCTGCTCAAAGGCTTGCTGGAGGATCTCGGCAAGGCCGAGGAGGGCGACGACGTGGCGCTGGACGAAACCGGCGAAACCAGCCTGGTGATGGCCTACCCGGATTCGCGCCTGGGGCTGGATCTGGCCCGCGTGCTGGCCGCCGACATGGCCGGTAGCAAGATCGGCCTGCCGTCACGCTTCGCCGTCAGCCTGGCCGATGCCAGGGCGCGGGTCGCGGCCAGCCAGCAGCCGTTCGCCGAAGCCGTGCGCCTGTCCCGTGGCCCTGTCGATGCCGCAGCGATCAATGCCCTGCTGCAACGCTTGACGCCCGCCCAGGCGACCCTGGAGCGCGCCCTGGCGCTGACCTGGCTGCAGCGCCGCCTGGGCGATGCGCCGGTAGCTGCCGTGGCAGCGCCGGGGGGCGGCTGGCAAGCGCATGAAGGCAACAGCGGGGAAACCACCTGGCAATGGCAGGGCACCCAGCTGCCGAGCGCGCTGGAGCTGCCGGCCGGCGATCAGGCCCTGGCCGCCGCGCTCAGCTACGACAGCGCGGCCACGCCGCCGAGTGGCAACCTCAAGGTCAAGGTCAGCCGCCGTCTGCTGCGCCTGGTGCCGGGCGAGGAAGCCTTCAATTTCAGCGTCGAGGAAGTGGGCGACGGGCCGATCTCTGGCGACCAGTTGTATCTCGATGAAGTCACCCTGGAGAGCACCGCCGAGCAACCACGTCGCTACGGGCTGCTGGAAGTGCCGTTGCCGCCGGGTGCGGATGTCGAGCGCACCACCTGGGGCCTGCAGGTCAGCGGTCTGGATTCGCCCGAGGCACAAACGCTGGAGAAGGCCCGCCACGAGCCGGGGCAACTGCTCTATGCCGTGCCAGTGGACAGCCTGCAGGGCAAGCTGGTGCTGCGCCATCTGGTGCGCTTCTCGCAAAAAGGTGAGTTCCATCTGCCGCCTGCGCGCTACTCGCGCATGTATGACCCACAGGCGCAAGCATTCGAGCAGACGCCGGCACTGGCCGAGCTGAAGGTCGAGTGAGGATGCGCGCGCTGGCCTGGCTGGCCTTGCTGGCGCCCTGTCTGGCTACGGCCGGAGAGGCGCCGCTGCAGCTGGCCTGGCGCACGTCGCAAGGCGCCGAGCTGTTGCGCCTGGATGAGCGGCAACTGCTCGCCCGCGAGGCGTTGCCGGCGGATCTGCGCACGCCGCTCGGCAGCCTGTGGAAGCTGTTTGTCTACGCCTACCAGGTCGACCGCGGCCTGCCCGATCCGGGCTACACCTGCAGCGGCCAGGATCGCGAAGAGGTCTATTGCTGCCAGACCGGCGAGCGCATCGACCGTGACCAGGCGCTGGTCAAGTCCTGCGGCCTGTACTTCGCGCCGCAGCGCCTGGGGATTGAGGCCGGGTCGTGGCATGACTACTGGCAGGCGCGCCAGGCGCCGGACTGGCTGCTCGATCTGAACGGTCTGCAACCGCAGCACCGCGTTGCGGTAAGCCAGTTGCTCGACAGCCTGGCGACCTTGCCGGCCCAGGCCGAGGCGCGCCGGGTGCTACTCGATGTGACCAGCAACAGTGCCGATGGCGCGCTGCTCGGCCCGCTGGGCGGGCGCCTGCGGGTCAAGACCTGGAGCTGGCTGGCCGATGGCGATGCGCAGGCGCGCCAGGGCGGTTTCGCCGGCTGGCTGGTCGACGGCACGCCGCTCTGGGCCGGTGGCGCCGGCACCAGTCAGCGCGTGCTCAGGCACTACGGCGAAGCGCTGGGCCAGGTGCTGCCGGCTCCCTGGCCGAGCGAGGCGGGCGGCTGCGTCGAGGTGGCCCTGTTCGACCGCTATCCGCTGCGCAGCCTGAGCCGCGCTGATGGCAGCCCGGTCAGCCAGCCGGGTGCGCTGCAGGGGCATTATCAGGTGACCTTCGCCAACGGCAATGTGCTGCCCATCGAAAGCCAGGGCGAGTTGTTTCTGCTGCCCGGCGCTACGCCGCGCCTGGTCGCGCGCCTGCAACGCGAGGAATACGTGGCGCGGGTGCTCGACCGTGAGGGCGCGGCGCAGCCAGCCGAAGCGGCCAAGGCGCTGGCCGTGGCCATCCGCACCTACCTGCTGCAGAACGGCGAGCGCCGTGATGAGTGCCTGGCGATCCGCGACAGCAGCGCTCAGCAACGCGTCGCGCCACGCCCGGCCAGCGCCGCCGCGCGCGAGATCGCGGCGTGGACGGCCGATCTGGTGCTGGCCGGCGCGGTGGTCACCTATCACGCTGATCTGCCGGGCAGCGACCGCCTCGTCTGGCGTCAGGCGGTCGAGCAGGCCGAGGCCGGTCTGCGTTACGACGCGATCCTGGCGCGGGCCTTCGCGCGCTCCAGCCTGAGTCGCTGGGACAAACCCATCGCCGCCTGCCAGCCACTGGCCGCCGCCGAGGACTGGTTGCAACAACGGCGCCGCCGCTGGCGCCCGCTGCTCGATGCCGAGGCCGGCTATGCCGAGACCGGCGATTTCGCCGTCTGCCGCCTGCACAGCGGCAAGCCACATATCGACCGCGAGCGCCGACGCATCTACGTGCGCGGCCTGCAATCGCTGCAGGATCGCCTCGACCTGACGCACGAATACCTGCACCTGGCCTTCGAGGCTCACCCCAACGGCCAGGATGAGAATTACATCGAGGGCCTGGCCCGTTACCTGCTGCTGGAAGCTCAGCCATGAACCATCGTTTGCGTTTCGCCTCCCTGCTGCTGTGCACTCTGCCCTTCGGCGCCTTCGCCGAGATCACCCTGGACACGCCGCGCGCCGGTTGGCGCACCGGCTCGGACGAGGGCGCGCACTTCATGCAGGAGGTCAACTACCCGGCCTCGGCAGTCAACAGCGCGCCGGATCAGGGCGATGCCGCGCGCATCCTCGGGCGCATCAAGTCCACTGACAAGGCGCCGACTGGTGCCCCGGCACGCCTGGTGGTCAATGGCATCAGCATGCCGCTCAAGGTGCAGGATGATGGCCGCTTCGACCGGCCCTTCGTCTTCCCGTCCGGCAGCAATAACGTCGAAGTGCGCAGCCCGGACGGCCAGCAGGTGCGTCGTGTGCAGTTCTACAACAACGGCAGTGGCGAGACGCCGGCGCGGCTGCGCGTTGTGTTGTCGTGGGACAGTGACAACACCGATCTCGACCTGCACCTAGTGACGCCCGATGGCGGTCATGTCTGGTATGGCGAGCGCGCCCTGGCCAATGGCGCGGCGCTGGATGTGGATGTGACCGGTGGCTTCGGCCCGGAAATGATCGCCTCGCCGACGCCGCTCAAGGGCGAGTACCTGGTCTACGTCAACTACTACGGCGGTGGTTATGGCGAGGCGGGCGACCCGGCAGCCGAGCTGACCACGGCGCAAGTGACGCTGATCAGCGAGGAAGGCACACCCAACGAGAAGCAGGAGTCCTTCCTCATTCCCATGCGCGCGCCGGGCGAGCTGACCCTGGTCAAGCGCTTCAGCTACCCCTGAGCCTGGGAGTGGTTCAGGCGCTCTGCGCCTGCCATTCGTCGATCACTTCCTGGGCGGCGCGGAAGGCGTCGATGCTGGCTGGCACGCCCGCATACACCGCGCAATGCAGCAGGGTTTCGCGGATTTCCTCGACGGTGCAGCCGTTGTTCAGGGCGCCGCGTACGTGGCCCTTGAGTTCCTGTGGGCATTTCAGCGCGGTCAACGCCGCCAGGGTGATCAGGCTGCGGGTCGCGCGGGGCAGGCCGCTGCGCGTCCAGACACCGCCCCAGGCATGTTCGTTGACGAAGTCCTGCAGCGGCTGGGTGAACTCGGTGGCATTGCCCAGAGCGCGGTCGACGAAGGCATCGCCCATCACTTCTCGGCGCACCTGCAGGCCGCGCTCGTGGCTGTCGCTCATGGTTGGATCTCCTGGCCGCGTTGCTTGTGCCAGGCGCGTGCGGCGATCACCACCAGGGTGATGGCGGTCAGCGGCAGGGCGTAGCCGATCATCGCCTCGCCGAAGGTCTGCGCGAACGGGCGACCTGTGCTGAACATCACCAGATAGAAGGTGTAGGCCACGTAATAGGCGAGGAACAGCAGGCCCTCCCAGCGGTTGATGCGGTAGCCGGCAAAGAAGATCGGCAGGCAGGCCACCGCCACGGCGATCATCACCGGGAAGTCGAAGGCCAGAGCATTGGGCGATACGGCAATGGACGCTGGCGAAACCAGCGAAGCCAGGCCGAGTACGCAGAGCAGGTTGAAGATATTGCTTCCGACAATATTGCCGACGGCAATGTCGCGCTCGCCCTTGAAGGCGGCGATGATCGAGGTGGCCAGTTCCGGCAGCGAGGTGCCGATGGCGATCACAGTGAGGCCGATCACCAGTTCGGACAGACCGAGTGCGCGGGCCAGTTGTACGGCGCCTTCGACCAGGAAGTTCGAGCCTGTAACCAGCAGCACCAGACCGACGATGATCAGGCCGAGGTTGATGACCCAGGCGTAGGGTTTGGCAGGTTCGTTGAGGCC
Source organism: Pseudomonas sp. FG29 (assembly GCF_057809355.1). Classification (NCBI taxonomy): domain Bacteria; kingdom Pseudomonadati; phylum Pseudomonadota; class Gammaproteobacteria; order Pseudomonadales; family Pseudomonadaceae; genus Pseudomonas; species Pseudomonas sp. FG29. Next base: position 25,868 of record NZ_JBMDJU010000007.1, read on the forward strand.
GAACTCTTCGGCGAACTCATCGTCCTGCGCGCCCTTGTCCTTGCGTGCGCTGTAGATCAGGAAGCCGGTATAGCTCAGCACGCCGGCGAACAGCAGGGCGCCGTCGAGACGGCTCAGTTCGCCGTCCCAGGCCAGGCCGAAGGTCAGCAGGCTGGCGCCGATCATGATCGGTACGTCGAGGCGAATGAGCTGGCGCGAGACGATCAGGGGCGCGACCAGGGCAGTCATGCCGAGGATCAGCAGGACGTTGGCGATATTGCTGCCGACCACGTTGCCGATGGCCAGGTCGCCGCTGCCGTTGAGCGCCGATTGCACGCTGACTGCGGTTTCCGGTGCGCTGGTGCCGAAGGCTACCACGGTCAGGCCGATCACCAGGGGTGGGATGCCGAACTGGGCGGCCAGCTTGGCAGCGCCGCGCACCAGCACTTCGGCGCCGGCCACCAGTAGCACCAGGCCGGCGATCAGGTAGACGTAGGTCATCAGGGTCATTGCATGCGAGCTCCGGAAAAAGTGCGGCTAGTGTAACGATGGCCTATGGCGGCGCCAGAGGGGTGTCGCAGCGATTTGTTACAGACTCTGTTCAGTCCAGGGCTTCGATACGCACCGGCGCCACGCCTGAGCGCAGCATGTCCAGGCGCTCGGCGGCGGCGCGGGAAACATCGATGATGCGTCCGCGCACGAAGGGGCCGCGATCATTGATGCGCACCACCACGCTGCGCTCGTTGTTCAGGTTGGTCACCCGTACTTGCGTGCCGAACGGCAGGGTGCGGTGGGCGGCGGTCAGCGCGCGCTGGTCGAAGCGCTCGCCGCTGGCGGTCTTCTTGCCGTGATGGCGATCGCCGTAATAGGAGGCTTCGCCGGTTTCGCTGGTGCCTGAGCCTGCGCCGCCGAAGGTCGAGCAACCGCCGAGCAGGGCGAGCGCACCCAGCAAGGCCCAGGTCTGTAGCCTGGCTGTAATCCGGGGGCTGGGGATTTCCCGGATTGCATCCGGGCTACGGATCGTCATCGTGGTTATCTCCAGATAAAAAGACGCCGGGCAGGCCCGGCGTCGTTTCAATGAATAGAGGCTCAGCTTTCGAGCTTCTTCTTCAGCAGTTCGTTCACTTGCCCTGGGTTGGCCTTGCCCTTGGAGGCTTTCATGGCCTGGCCGACGAAGAAGCCGAACATCTTGCCGCGCTTGGCTTCGTCGCTGGCGCGGTACTGTTCGACTTGCTCGGCATTGGCCGCCAGCACTTCGTCGAGCATCTTCTCGATGGCGCCGGAGTCTGTGACCTGCTTGAGGCCCTTTTTCTCGATCACTTCATCGGCTGTTGCGCCTTCACCGGCAGCCAGGGCTTCGAAGACCATCTTGGCGATCTTGCCGCTGATGGTGTTGTCCTTGATGCGCAGGATCATGCCGCCCAGTTGCTCGGCGGAAACCGGCGACTGCTCGATCTCCAGGCCCTCTTTATTCAGCAGGCTGGACAGCTCGCCCATCACCCAGTTGGCCGCCAGTTTGGCGTCGCCACACACGGCATTGACTGCCTCGAAGTAGTCGGCCAGTTCGCGGCTCGCGGACAAGACGCTGGCGTCGTAGGTGGACAGGCCGAACTGGCTCTCGAAACGCTCGCGCTTCTGCGGCGGCAGCTCAGGCAAGCCAGCGCGCAGCTCGTCGAGGAAACTGCGCTCGATCACCACCGGCAGCAGATCCGGGCAGGGGAAGTAACGGTAGTCGTTGGCTTCTTCCTTACTGCGCATGGAGCGCGTCTGATCCTTGTTCGGATCGTACAGGCGGGTTTCCTGCACCACCTTGCCGCCGTCTTCGATCAGCTCGATCTGGCGCTGCACTTCATGGTTGATGGCTTTTTCGATGAAACGGAACGAGTTGACGTTCTTGATCTCGGCGCGGGTGCCGAACTCGGCCTGGCCTTTCGGGCGCACCGAGACGTTGCAGTCGCAACGCAGCGAGCCTTCGGCCATGTTGCCGTCGCAGATGCCCAGGTAGCGGACGAGTGCGTGGATGGCTTTGACATAAGCCACAGCTTCCTTGGCCGAACGGATGTCCGGTTCGGAGACGATCTCCAGCAGCGGCGTGCCGGCGCGGTTCAGGTCAATGCCGCTCATGCCCTGGAAGTCTTCGTGCAGGCTCTTGCCGGCGTCTTCTTCCAGGTGCGCACGGGTGATGCCGATGCGCTTGACGGTACCGTCTTCCAGGGTGATGTCCAGATGGCCCTTGCCGACGATGGGGTGATCCATCTGGCTGGTCTGGTAGCCCTTGGGCAGATCCGGGTAGAAGTAGTTCTTGCGCGCGAAGACGTTGCGCTCGCCGATTTCAGCGTCGATGGCCAGGCCGAACTGGCAGGCCATGCGCACGGCTTCGGCGTTGAGCACCGGCAGGGTGCCGGGCATGCCGAGGTCGATCAGGCTGGCCTGGGTGTTGGGCTCGGCGCCGAAGCTGGTGGCGCTGGCCGAAAAAATCTTCGATTGGGTGCTGAGCTGAGCGTGGATCTCAAGCCCGATCACGGTTTCCCATTGCATCTTTAGTGTTCCTCGATCCTGTATGGCATGGGCAGGCCCTCTCCCGGCGCTACGCGCCACCCTCTCCCATGAATGGGAGAGGGGAAAAGGCCACATGGCTGCGCCATGGCCTAGAAGCCGCTCGGTGCGTGTTTATGCCAGTCGCTGACCTGCTGATACTGGTGCGCGACGTTGAGCAGACGACCTTCCTGGAAATAGTTGCCGAGCAACTGCACGCCCACCGGCAGGCCATCGACGAAGCCGGCCGGCATCGACAGGCCGGGAATACCGGCCAGGTTGGCGGTGATGGTGTAGATGTCTTCCAGGTACGCGGAGACCGGGTCGCCACCTTTCTCGCCGATCTTCCAGGCCAGGTTCGGCGTGGTCGGGCCGAGGATCACGTCGACCTCGTTGAACGCAGCGACGAAGTCGTTCTTGATCAGGCGGCGGATCTGCTGGGCCTTGATGTAGTAGGCGTCGTAGTAACCGGCGGACAGGGCGTAGGTGCCGACCATGATGCGGCGTTTGACTTCCGCACCGAAGCCTTCGCCGCGCGAACGCTTGTACAGGTCTTCGAGGTTGACCGGGTTCTCGCAGCGATAGCCGAAACGCACGCCGTCGAAGCGCGACAGGTTGGAGCTGGCCTCAGCGGGTGCGATCACGTAGTAGGCGGGGATCGCGTGCTGCATGTTCGGCAGCGAGATGTCCTTGACGGTGGCGCCGAGCTTTTTCAGCTCCTCGACCACGGCCATGACCTTCTCGCCGATGCGCGCATCCAGGCCGGCACCGAAGTACTCCTTGGGCAGGCCGATGCGCAGGCCAGCGAGCGGCTGGGCCAGCGCTGCCAGGTAGTCATCGACCGGCTGATCGACGCTGGTGGAATCCTTCGGATCGAAACCGGCCATGGCGCCGAGCAGCAGGGCGCAGTCCTCGGCGGTGCGGGCCAGTGGGCCGCCCTGGTCGAGGCTGGAGGCGTAGGCGATCATGCCCCAGCGCGAGACGCGGCCGTAGGTGGGCTTGATGCCGGTGAGGTTGGTCAGCGCCGCCGGCTGGCGGATCGAGCCGCCTGTGTCGGTGCCAGTGGCGGCCGGCAGCAGACGTGCGGCAACCGCTGCAGCCGAACCACCCGAGGAGCCGCCGGGTACGCGGCTGGTGTCCCAGGGGTTCTTCACCGGGCCGTAGTGGCTGGATTCGTTGGCCGAGCCCATGGCGAACTCGTCCATGTTCAGCTTGCCGAGGGTGACGGTACCGGCGGATTTGAGCTTGTCGACCACGGTGGCGTCATAGGGCGCCTTGAAGCCGGTGAGGATCTTCGAACCGCAGGAGGTCAGCACACCGTGGGTGCAGAACAGATCCTTGTGCGCGATCGGCGCGCCGAGCAGGGCGCCGGTTTCGCCAGCGGCGCGGCGGGCGTCAGCGGCCTTGGCCTGATCCAGCGCGAGGTCTTGGGTGACGGTGATGAAGCTGTTGAGCTGCGGATCGAGCTGCTCGATGCGCGTCAGCAGGCTGCGGGTCAGTTCTTCGGCGGAGAATTGCTTGGCCGCAAGGCCCTTGGCGATCTCGGCCAGAGTCAGTTGATGCATGTCAGGCCCTTTCCTTTATTCGATGACTTTCGGCACGAGGTACAGGCCGCTTTCCACGGCCGGGGCGATGGCCTGGTAGGCGTCGCGCTGGTTGCTCTCGTTGACCACGTCGGCACGCAGGCGCTGGGTGGCTTCCAGCGGGTGGGCCAGGGGTTCGATGTCCTGGGTATCGACGGCCTGCATCTGGTCGATCAGGCCGAGGATGTTGTTCAGGGTCTCGGTGGTTTGCGGAATATCGCCTTCATTCAGACCCAGGCGGGCCAGGTGGGCGATTTTTTCCACCTCGGAGCGTTCAAGCGCCATCGGGGGTTCTCCAGTGGAAGTGTGACTGAGAGGGCATGCAGGGAACGGATGTCGCGAGCCAGCGGTCAAAGGCCGCGATGTGCAGCTACAAGGCCCGGAAAAACAGGCAATCTACCATATTGCCGCCTTGCTCAAAATCCCTGCCGTTGTTAGAGTTTGCCGCACTTTTTTACCCACGCGTTGCCTAGGGTCCCTTCCTAATGTTCAAGAAACTGCGTGGCATGTTTTCCAGCGATCTGTCGATCGACCTGGGCACTGCCAATACCCTTATTTATGTGCGCGAACGCGGCATTGTTTTGAATGAGCCTTCCGTGGTCGCCATTCGTACTCATGGCAACCAGAAGAGCGTCGTCGCCGTCGGTACCGAGGCCAAGCGCATGCTCGGCCGTACGCCTGGCAATATTTCCGCGATCCGCCCGATGAAAGATGGCGTGATCGCCGACTTCAGCGTCTGCGAGAAGATGCTGCAGTACTTCATCAACAAGGTTCACGAGAACAGCTTCCTGCAGCCCTCGCCGCGTGTACTGATCTGCGTGCCGTGCAAGTCGACCCAGGTCGAGCGCCGCGCCATTCGTGAATCCGCTCTGGGCGCCGGTGCCCGTGAAGTGTTCCTGATCGAAGAGCCGATGGCCGCTGCCATCGGTGCCGGCCTGCCGGTCGAGGAAGCCCGTGGTTCGATGGTCGTCGACATCGGCGGTGGCACTACCGAGATCGCCCTGATCTCCCTCAACGGCGTGGTCTATGCCGAATCCGTCCGCGTTGGCGGCGACCGTTTCGACGAAGCCATCATCACCTACGTGCGCCGCAACTACGGCTCGCTGATCGGTGAAGGCACCGCCGAGCGCATCAAGCAGGAAATCGGTACCGCCTACCCGGGCGGCGAAGTTCGTGAAGTCGACGTGCGTGGCCGTAACCTGGCCGAGGGCGTACCGCGCAGCTTCACCCTGAACTCCAACGAAGTGCTCGAAGCGCTGCAGGAATCTCTGGCGACCATCGTCCAGGCGGTCAAGAGCGCGCTGGAGCAGTCGCCGCCCGAACTGGCCTCGGACATCGCCGAGCGCGGTCTGGTGCTGACCGGCGGTGGTGCGCTGCTGCGCGATCTGGACAAGCTGCTCTCCCAGGAAACCGGCCTGCCGGTGATCGTCGCCGAAGACCCGCTGACCTGCGTCGCCCGTGGCGGCGGCAAGGCCCTGGAAATGATGGATCGCCACGCCATGGATCTGCTCTCTACCGAGTAAGTCCCACGGTCGTGGACATTCGCCGTGCCGCCTCCGGGCGGCACGCGCATATTCGAGCTATTGCAGTACACTCGGCCACAACTTTTCCTGACCGGTTCGCCTCTCGCATGATTTCGCGCGCTTTCCGTCCCTGTGGCGTACAAGGAGCAGGTCATTAAGCCGCTCTTCGCCAAAGGCCCCTCGCTGGGTATTCGCCTGCTGGTGTTTGCCGTGCTGTCGGCTGTGCTGATGGTGGTCGACGCCCGCTTCGATGCGCTCAAACCGATGCGTAGCCAGATGGGGCTGGTGCTCACGCCTTTCTACTGGATGGCCGATCTGCCGGTACGTGCCTGGGAAAACGCGACGCAGCAGATTTCCTCGCGCAATGAACTGCTGGCCGAGAACGAGAAGCTCAAGGCCGAAGCCCTGCTGTTGCAGCGTCGCCTGCAGAAGCTGGCGACCCTCACCGAACAGAACGTGCGCCTGCGCGAACTGCTCAACTCCGCCGCGCTGGTGGATGAGGACGTGCTGGTCAGCGAACTGATTGGCGTCGACCCCAACCCCTATACCCATCGCATCCTCATCGACAAGGGCGAGAAGGACGGTGTGTTCCTCGGCCAGCCGGTGCTCGATGCCCGTGGCCTGATGGGCCAGGTGGTGGAGATCATGCCCTACACCGCGCGGGTACTGTTGATCACCGACAACACCCACAGTATTCCGGTGCAGGTCAACCGCAACGGCCTGCGTGCCATCGCCGTTGGCACCGGCAACCCGGAAAGCCTGGAGCTACGCCACGTCGCCGATACCGCCGACATCAAGGAAGGCGATCTGCTGGTCAGCTCCGGCATGGGCCAGCGTTTTCCGGCCGGCTATCCGGTGGCCACGGTCACGGAAGTGATCCACGATTCCGGCCAGCCCTTCGCCATCGTTCGCGCCACGCCGACCGCCGCGCTCAATCGCAGTCGCTACCTGTTGCTGGTGTTCTCGGATCGGCGTACGCCGGAAGAGCGCGCCAACGATTCTGCTCAGGCTCAGGAGGCGGCCGACCGCGAGGCGCAACAGGCGCGCGACGGTGCCTCGGCTGCGCCCACGGATGCGTCGTCGCATACGCCGACGCCTGCACAGGAGACGCATTGATGGCCGGTACCTATCCCCGCAATGGCTGGGTGATCTGGCTCAGCCTGGCGCTCGGCCTGCTGCTCAGTGTGTCGCCGTTGCCGGAGTTCATGCAGATTGGCCGCCCGCTATGGGTGGCGCTGTTTCTCACCTACTGGGTGCTGGCCCTGCCGCACCGGGTCGGCATGACCACTGCCTGGGTGCTTGGCCTGGCGCAGGATGTGCTGTTCGGTTCGCTGCTGGGGCAGAACGCCCTGATCCTCACCCTGATCACCTTCCTGGTGCTGAGCCTGCATCAGCGCCTGCGCATGTTTCCCATGTGGCAGCAGAGCATGGTGCTGATGGTGGTGTTCGGCCTGGCGCAACTGGTGCAACTGTGGCTCAACGCCCTGACCGGCAGTCGCCCCCCGACCCTGGCGTTCATCCTGCCGGCGCTGGTCAGTGCGCTGCTCTGGCCCTGGGTGTGCGTCCTTCTGCGCGGCTTGCACCTGCGCCTCAACGTCAACTGAGCGCGGCCCGCCGCACGGCCGGTCGCGGTTCGCCATAGGAGTCCAGCACATGGCCGAACTGTTCCTGGCTTCCGCCTCGCCCCGCCGTCGTGAACTGCTGGCCCAGATCGCTGTGCCCTGCGTCACGCAAATCGCCTCGATAGACGAAACCCCATTGCCAGATGAGCCGCCGGCAGCCTATGTAGAGCGTCTGGCGCGCGGCAAGGCGCACGCCGGGCTGCTCGCATTGTCGAAACAGGCAGATGCCGTGGTGCTCGGCGCCGATACGGCTGTGGTACTCGACGGCGAAATTCTCGGCAAGCCGCAGGACTTCGCCGACTTTCAGCGCATGCTGCGTGCGCTGAGTGGCCGTACTCATCAGGTGATGACGGCCGTGGCCCTGGTCAGCCAGGCGCGTGAGATGGCGCAGGTGGTGTGCAGCGATGTGAGCTTCCGTTCCCTGAACGACGCCGAGATCGCCGCCTACTGGGCCAGCGGCGAACCCTGCGACAAGGCGGGCGGTTATGGTATTCAGGGGTTGGCGGCGGTGTTCGTCAGCCGCATCGAGGGCAGTTACTCGGCGGTAGTCGGTCTGCCTTTGTGCGAAACGGCGCAGATGCTCGGTGATTTCGGCATCGCCTGCTGGCAAGCGCCGGCCGCCCACTAAACTTTTTGCCACGCCAAGCGGGCAACGAATCCATCGGGATGGATGCATGAGCGAAGAGATTCTGATCAATATCACGCCAATGGAATCGCGCGTGGCGGTGGTGGAAAACGGCGTTCTGCAGGAAGTGCACGTCGAGCGCACGCAAAAGCGCGGCATCGTCGGCAATATCTACAAGGGCAAGGTGGTGCGGGTGCTGCCGGGCATGCAGGCGGCCTTCGTCGACATCGGCCTGGAGCGCGCGGCGTTCATCCATGCCTCGGAGATTTCCAGCCGCGAAGGCGCGGCGGTGGAGCCGATCAGCGCGCTGGTGCACGAGGGCCAGAGCCTGGTGGTGCAGGTGACCAAGGATCCCATCGGCAGCAAGGGCGCGCGCCTGACCACGCAGCTGTCGATTCCCTCGCGCTATCTGGTGTACATGCCGCGCACCAGTCACCTGGGCATTTCCCTGAAGATCGAGGACGAGGCCGAGCGCGAGCGCCTCAAGCAGGTGGTTGCCGACTGCGTCGCTGCCGAGGGCATCGAGGAGGCGGGCGGCTTCATCTTGCGTACCGCCGCCGAAGGCGCGGGGGCCGACGAGATTCTCATCGACATCCGCTACCTGCGACGCCTGTGGGATCAGATTTCCGCGCAGGTACAGACGGCCAAGGCGCCGTCGGTGATCTACGAAGACCTGTCGCTGGCCTTGCGCACCCTGCGTGATCTGGTCAGCCCGCGCACCGAGAAGATCCGTGTCGACTCGCGCGAGACCTTCGGCAAGATCACCCAGTTCGTTGCCGAGCTGATGCCGGAAATCGCCGACCGCCTGGAGCACTACCCCGGCGAGCGGCCGATCTTCGACCTGTACGGCGTCGAGGACGAAGTGCAGCGCGCGCTGGAGCGCAAGGTGCCGCTCAAGTCCGGTGGTTACCTGGTGGTCGATCCGGCCGAAGCGATGACCACCATCGACGTCAATACCGGCGCCTTCGTTGGTCATCGCACCCTGGAAGAAACCATCTTCAAGACCAACCTGGAGGCGGCCACGGCCATCGCCCGCCAACTGCGCCTGCGTAACCTTGGCGGCATCATCATCATCGACTTCATCGACATGGAGGACGAGGAGCATCAGCGCCAGGTGTTGCGCACCCTGGAGAAGCAGCTCGAACGTGACCATGCCAAGACCAACATCATCGGCATCACTGAACTTGGCCTGGTGCAGATGACCCGCAAGCGCACCCGCGAGAGCCTCGAGCAGGTGCTGTGCGAGCCGTGCAGTGCCTGCCAGGGGCGCGGCAAGCTGAAAACGCCGGAAACCATCTGCTACGAGATCTTCCGCGAGATCCTGCGCGAGGCGCGGGCCTACCAGGCAGAAAGCTATCGCGTGCTGGCCAACCAGAAGGTGGTCGACCGCCTGCTCGATGAAGAGTCGGGTAACGTCGCCGACCTGGAGGCCTTCATCGGCCGCACCATCAAGTTCCAGGTGGAGAGCATGTACTCCCAGGAACAGTACGACGTGGTGCTCCTCTGAGCGCGGGTGCCGAGGTGAACCGCCTCGCCATGCTGTTCGCGGCGCTGTTGCGCTGGGGCCTGGGCCTGTGTGCGGCGCTGCTGGTGCTGGCTGCCCTGTATGTCAGCCTGGGGCGTGAGTTGCTGCCGTTGGTGGCCGAGTACCGCCTGGAGCTGGAAGACCGCGCCAGCGCGCAGCTCGGCATGCCGGTACGTATCGGCCATCTGGATGGGCGCTGGCAGGGCTTCGCACCGCTGCTGGTCGCGCGCGACGTGCAGTTGGGCACCGAGGGTGAAGGGCTGAGCCTGGAGCAGATTCAGCTCGTACCAGACGTGCTGGCCAGCTTGCTGGCCCGCGCGCCGCGTATTGCCCATCTGCAGTTGCAGGGGCTGCAGCTCAATCTGCAGGAAGACGAGCAGGGCGCCTGGCATCTGCAAGGCCTGCCGCAACGTCAGACGGCGCCGCCAGATGTGGCGCAGGTGCTGCAGCAACTGCGCGTGCTGCAGCGCGTCAGCCTGCTCGACAGTCGTGTGGTGCTGCAACCCCACGGGCGCGAGCCGCTGCTGCTCAGCTACGTCAACCTGAGCTTGCGCTACGGTGCTTCCAGTCAGCGTCTGGATGGGCGTTTTCTGCTGCCCGATGGTCAGCCGGTGGCGCTCAACCTGCGCACCCGCCTGCAGCCGCAAAACTGGCGGGAGGCGCAATCCGAACTCTATCTCAGCCTGCCGCAGAGCGACTGGGCTGCCTGGCTGCCACCGCGGTTGACCGCGCAGTGGAAGCTGCAACGGCTGAGCGCAGGTGGTGAGTTGTGGCTGGCGGCGCGGGGTACGCAGCTACAGCGTGCGGCGCTGCGTGTGCATGCGCCACAGCTTCGGCTGAACTATGCCGAGCGTGAGCCGGTGACGCTCGATGATGTGGCTTTCAATGCCTTCTTCGCTGCAAAGGATGACGGCCTGCATGCGCAGATCGATTCGCTGGCCCTGAGCCACGGCGAACAGCGCCTCGGTGAAGTGCACCTGGCGCTCGACGGCAGCGGTGACAGCGAGCAGCGACAGTGGAAGCTGGCGGCGGATCGTATCGACCTGGCCGCCTGGACGCCTCTGGTGCAAGCGCTTGCACCCATGCCCGAGGCGGCGCGCGAGGCTGTGGCTGCTCTGGCGCCGAAGGGCAGTGTGAGCAACCTGCATCTGGATTTCCGCCCTGCACTGAGCGGGCCTGAGCGGTTGCAGTTCGCTGCGAACCTCGAGCAGGTAGGCTTTTCGGCCTATCACGGCGCTCCGGCGGCCGAGAACGTCAGCGGCAGCATCAGCGGCGATCTGCAGCAGGGTGAGCTGCGCCTTAACACTGAGGACTTCGCCCTGCACCTGGATCATTTCTTCCCCGAGCCCTGGCGCTACCGACATGCCCAGGCCCGGCTGGCCTGGCAGTTGAACGAAGAGGGACTGACCTTGGCCAGCCCCTACATGCGCCTGGATGGCGAGGAAGGGCAGATTGCCGGTGACATGCTGATCCGCCTGCTGAGTGATCCCGAGGCCGAGGACTACATGGATCTGCGCGTGGGCCTGCGTGACGGGGATGCGGCCTACACCCGCAAATACCTGCCGACGCGCTCGCCAGCGATGAGCGAAGCGCTCAGCGAATGGCTGCAGACGGCCATCAAGGGCGGCAAGGTGGAAGAGGGTTATTTCCAGTATCAGGGCTCGATTCGCAAGGGTGACCCGCGCGAAGCGCACAACATGAGCCTGTTCTTCCGTGTCAGCGACGCCGAACTGGCCTTCCAACCAGGCTGGCCGGCCTTGCGCGAGGGGCGTGGTGACGTGCTGATCGAACCGGATGCCGTGCGTGTACGCCTGCAGCAGGGGCGTCTGCTCGACAGTACGGTGAGTGACGTCAAGGCCGACATTGCGCTGCTGCATGACGGCAAACCACCGCACCTCAAGCTCGAAGGCGACGTGCAAAGCAGCCTGGGTGATGCCCTGAAGATCTTCCAGGAAGCGCCGCTGGGCACGCAGAAAGTGTTTGCCGGCTGGCAGGGTGAAGGGCCGCTGGCCGGTCGTCTGGATCTCGATATTCCGCTGCAGAAAGGCCAACCGCCGACTGTTGTAGTGGATTTCGCCACCGAAGGGGCGAGCCTCAAACTGGCCAATCCGGAGCTGCAACTGAGCCAGATCGAAGGGGCGTTTCGTTTCAACTCTGCCAGCGGCCTCAGTGCGCCGAAGGTCAGTGCCCAGGTGTTCGGCCGTCCGGTCAGCGGCAGCATCAGCGCACAAGGCTCGCGCGGCCAGGGGCGCACGCTGTTCGATCTGCGTGGTCAGGTCGAGATAACGGCGCTGCAGAAATGGCTGAAGGCGCCGCCGAGTCTGCCGGTCACTGGGCTGTTGCCCTACCGGCTGCGCCTGACCCTGGATGGTGATGACAGCCTGCTGCGTGTCGACTCCACGCTGCGCGGCGTCGCGGTCGAGTTGCCGGCACCGTTCGGCAAGGCCGCAGGCGAAGAGCTGCATGCCGACTGGCGCATGACCCTGTCCGGGCGCGAGCGCCGTTATTGGGCGCAATACGCCGAGTTGGCCAGCCTGAGCCTGGCCTCACCACCGGGTGCCCTGGCGCAAGGGCGTGGCGAACTGGTGCTGGGCGGCGAGGCGGCGCGCTTGCCGACCGAACCAGGCTTGCGCGTGCGTGGGCGGCTGGTCGAGCTGGATCTCAGCGCCTGGCAGCAGGTGGGCAGCAAGCACAAGGTTTCCGTAGATGCCGACAGCCAGCGGCTGTTCAAGAGTGCGCAACTGGACATCGGACGTTTCCGTGGTTTCGGCCAGGAGGTCGAGAAGCTGAGCGTCGGTCTGACGCGTCAGGGCCAGGCCTGGGCTTTGCAACTGGACAGTGCATTGGCGGCTGGCCAGGTGCTGTTGCCGGATGCTGATAACGCACCGATCGGCATCGATCTGCGCTATGTCAGGCTGCCGGCCCCCGATCCTGATGCGGACAAGAGCATGTCTGCGCCCGACCCTCTGGCTGACGTCGACCCGCGCAAGATTCCGGCGCTGGACGTGCATATCGATCAGGTGCGGCGCGGGGACAAGGTGCTCGGTGCGTGGTCGCTGAAAGTGCGCCCCGAAGCACAGGGCGTTCGCTTCGATGAGCTGGATCTGGATCTGCAGGGCCTGAAGATCGGCGGCAGCGCCGGCTGGCGTGGTGAGCCTGGCAACAGCCGCAGCTGGTACAAGGGGCGTCTGCAAGGGGGGGATCTGAGCAAGATCCTGCAGGCTTGGGATTTTGCCCCCAGCGTCACCAGTGAGAGCTTCCGCGTGGATGCCGATGGCAACTGGCCGGGCTCGCCTGCCTGGTTCTCGCTCAAGCGTTATTCCGGCAATCTCGATCCGTCGCTGCGCAAGGGACAGTTCGTCGAGGTGCAGGGTTCGGCTCAGGCCTTGCGGGTGTTCGGCCTGCTCAATTTCAACTCCATTGGTCGTCGCCTGCGTCTGGATTTCTCCGACCTGCTGGGCAAGGGGCTGAGCTACGACCGGGTCAAGGGTAATCTGCAGGCGACCAATGGTCTGTTCGTCACCCGTGAGCCGATCACACTCTCCGGACCGTCGAGCAACCTGGAGCTCAACGGCAATCTCGACATGGGGAACGAGCAGATCGATGCCAAGCTGCTGGTGACACTGCCGGTGACCAACAACCTGCCGCTCGCCGCACTGATCGTCGGTGCGCCGGCGATCGGTGGTGCGCTGTTCGTCGTCGACAAGCTGCTGGGCGACAAGGTGGCGCGTTTCGCCAGCGTCCAGTACGACGTCAAGGGGCCGCTGCAGGAGCCCGAGATCAGCTTCGACAAACCCTTCGAAAAGCCGCAATGAGGCCGCGCATTGGCGTACTCTGTCGCCAGGCGAACCTGCCGCGTACAAGAGCGTACCCATGAACCTCGCTGTAATTCAGATGGTCAGTCAGGACGATGTGCTGACCAATCTCCGACTGGCTCGACGCATGTTGGAGCGCGCCGCCCAGGGCGGTGCCCGCCTGGTCGTGCTGCCGGAAAACTTCGCGGCCATGGGCCGACGTGACCTCGCCGCCATTGGCCGTGCCGAGGCGCTCGGCGAAGGGCCTATCCTGCCCTGGTTGAAACAGGCCGCGCGTGACCTCAGCTTATGGATAGTGGCCGGGACACTGCCGCTACCGCCCGATGACGATGCCGAGGGCAAGCCACGGGCCTGCTCCCTGCTGATCGACGAGGATGGCGAGCGGGCGGCGCGTTACGACAAGCTGCACCTGTTCGACGTGGATGTCAGCGATAACCGCGGTCGCTATCGCGAGTCCGACGATTTTGCTCACGGCCAGCGCATCGTCGTGGCCGACACGCCGGTTGGACGTCTGGGCCTGACGGTGTGCTACGACCTGCGCTTCCCCGAGCTGTACTCGGCGCTGCGCGAGGCCGGTGCCGAACTGATCAGCGCGCCCTCGGCCTTCACCGCCGTCACCGGCGCGGCGCACTGGCAGGTGCTGGTTCGCGCCCGCGCCATCGAAACCCAGTGTTATGTGCTGGCGGCCGGGCAGGGCGGCGAACATCCGGGGCCCAGGCAGACCTTCGGTCATTCGGCCATCATCGACCCCTGGGGCGTGGTGCTGGCCGAGCAGGAACAAGGCGAGGCGGCCTTGCTGGCCTCGCGCGACGCCGCCGAACAGGCGGCCATGCGCCAACGCATGCCGGTGCAGCAGCACCGCCGATTGTTTTCATCGGATGTACCGCGTCCGATTGTTGTGGAGTGACCATGAATACGATGTTGCAATCCGTCAGCGAGCACCTGCTCGCCCCCGGCAACCTGACCCTCGACAGCCTGAGCGCTGTGCTCGGCGAAGTCGCCGGGCCGGGTATCGATGCCGCCGACCTGTACTTCCAGAGCCAGGTTTCGGAAACCTGGGTGCTGGAGGATGGCATCGTCAAGGAAGGCAGCTTCAATCTCGACCAAGGCGTCGGTGTACGCGCCCAGTCCGGTGAGAAGACCGGCTTCGCCTACAGCAATGCCATCAGCTTGGATGCGCTGAGCCAGGCGGCGCGTGCTGCTCGTTCGATATCCCGGGCCGGGCAAGAGGGCCGTGTACAGGCGTTCGTCAGCCCGCAGGTGACGCAGCTCTATGCCGAAGGTAATCCGCTGGATGTCATGAGCCGCGCCGAGAAGGTCGAATTGCTGCAGCGTATCGACCGCGCCACCCGTGCGCTGGATCCGCGTATCAAGCAGGTGACCGTCAGCCTGGCCGGCGTCTGGGATCGGATTCTGGTCGCCGCGCATGATGGCAGCCTGAGTGCCGACATCCGCCCGCTGGTGCGTTTCAACGTCAGTGTCATCGTCGAGCAGAATGGTCGTCGCGAGCGTGGAGGCCATGGCGGCGGTGGGCGTACCGACTACCGCTATTTCCTCGAAGAGGATCGCGCCATGGGCTATGCCCGCGAGGCGCTGCGCCAGGCACTGGTCAACCTCGAAGCCATTCCTGCACCGGCCGGCACGTTGCCGGTGGTGATGGGCGCCGGCTGGTCTGGCGTGCTGCTGCATGAGGCAGTCGGCCATGGTCTGGAGGGCGATTTCAACCGTAAGGGCAGTTCGGCCTACAGCGGCAAGGTGGGCGAGAAAGTCGCTTCCAGCCTGTGCACCATCGTCGACGACGGCACCCTGGCCGGGCGCCGGGGTTCGCTCAGCGTCGATGACGAAGGCACCCTGACCCAATGCACCACGCTGATCGAGAACGGCGTGCTCAAGGGCTACATGCAAGACAAGCTCAATGCGCGCCTGATGGGCGTGGCGGCTACCGGTAATGGCCGTCGCGAATCCTACGCACACCTGCCGATGCCGCGCATGACCAACACCTACATGCTGGCCGGTGAGAGTGACCCGGAGGAAATCATCCGTTCGGTGAAGAAGGGCATCTACTGCGCCAATCTCGGTGGCGGACAGGTGGACATCACCAGCGGCAAGTTCGTGTTTTCCACCAGCGAGGCCTATCTGATCGAGGACGGCAAGATCACCGCGCCGGTCAAGGGCGCCACACTGATCGGCAATGGGCCTGAGGCCATGAGCCGGGTGTCCATGGTCGGTAACGATCTGGCGCTGGACAGCGGTGTCGGCACCTGCGGCAAGGACGGCCAGTCGGTGCCGGTAGGCGTGGGCCAGCCGACGCTGAAGATCGACGCGATCACCGTGGGCGGTACCGGCGCGTGAGTCGCGCCGGCTTGGCGATGCCTAGCAGGCCGTTGAAGAACGTAGGCGAGGCAGGCAAGACAAGGCAAAAACAGCCGAAAAAGCGCAGTTTACGTGCTGTAAATGAGCATTTTGAGGCTGTTTTTAACGCAGTATTGCCAACGCAGGTAGTTTTTCAACGGCCTGCTAGCGCAGGCCGCGCTGGATTTCGTCCAGCTCGCGGATGTACTTGAACACTTTGCGCGCGGCGGCCGGCGGCTTGTTGTGTGTGGCCTCATGCTGGGCATGACGGATCAGCCCGCGCAGATGCTGGACGTCGGCCTCGGGGTAGAGTTCGACGAAGCTTTCCAGAGCGCTGTCGCCTTCGCCGATCAGGCGGTCGCGCCAGCGCTCGAGGGCGTGGAAGCGCTCGTTGTACTCGCGGGTGGAACTGTCCACCTGGTCGATCAGGGCGAGGATCGCCTCGACATCCTGTTCACGCATCAGCTTGCCGATGAACTGGATGTGGCGTTTGCGTGCGGCATTGGCCGTGTGCTTAGGCGCTTCGGCCAGGGCACGGCGCAGGGCGTCGGTCAGCGGCAGCTTGGCCAGCAGATCCGCTTTGAGGGTGGTCAGGCGCTCGCCGAGATCCTGCAGGGCATGCAGTTCACGTTTGACCTGGGATTTGCTCTTCTCCAGAGAGAAGTCGTCATAGGAATCAGACATGGGGTGGGTCCAGAGGGAAACGCCGCCATGATAACAGCAGCGACAGGCTTCGAGCTTCTCGCTGCAGGCGAAGAACGCTTGGGGCGTGCAGCCTGAAGCGTCTTTGAAGAATTGGAGTGGTTATGAGTGAAGTAGAACTGATCGGGCCACAGGCCCTGCCGGCGCTGCAGCAGCAGGTCGAAGCCATTCTTGCCGAGGCCGCACGTCAGGGCGCCAGTGCCTGCGAGGTGGCCGTTTCCGCGGGGCAGGGGCTCTCCACTACGGTGCGTCAGGGCGAGGTGGAAACCGTCGAGTTCAACCGCGACCAGGGTTTTGGCATCACGCTCTACGTTGGTCAGCGCAAGGGTTCGGCGAGCACCTCGGCCACGGGCGAGGCGGCGATTCGCGAGACGGTGGCGGCGGCCCTGGCCATCGCCAAACATGCCAGCGAAGACGAATGCGCCGGCTTGGCCGATGCCGCCTTGATGGCGCGTGAGCTGCCGGAGCTGGATCTCTACCATCCCTGGTCGATCACGCCCGAGCAGGCCGTCGAGCAGGCGCTGAGCTGCGAGGCGGCAGCTTTCGCCGCCGATGCGCGGATCAAGAATGCCGACGGTACCAGCCTCAACACTCACCAGGGCTGCCGCGTCTACGGCAACAGCCATGGCTTCATTGGTGGTTATGCCAGCACCCGCCACAGCCTGAGCTGCGTGATGATCGCCGAAGGCGAGGGGCAGATGCAGCGCGACTACTGGTATGACGTCAACCGTCAGGGCGAGCTGCTGGCCGATGCTGCGGGGATCGGTCAGCGTGCTGCCGAGCGTGCGGTCAGTCGCCTTGGTGCGCGCCCGGTGCCGACCTGCGAAGTACCGGTGCTGTTCGCTGCCGAGCTTGCTGGCGGGCTTTTCAGCCATCTGCTGGCGGCGATCTCGGGTGGCAACCTGTATCGCCATTCCTCCTTCCTCGAAGGCGCACTGGGCCAGCGTCTTTTCCCTGAGTGGCTGAGCCTCGACGAGCGCCCGCACCTGCCGCGCGCGCTGGGCAGTGCCACCTTCGATGGTGACGGCCTGGCGACCTATGCCAAACCGTTCGTGGAGAAGGGCGAGCTGGTGTCCTACGTACTCGGCACCTACTCCGGGCGCAAGCTGGGCCTGCCCAGCACCGCCAACTCCGGTGGTGTGCACAACCTGTTCGTCACTCATGGCGACGAAGACCAGCAGGCGCTGATTCGCCGCATGGGGCGTGGACTGCTGGTCACTGAGCTGATGGGGCATGGGTTGAACCTAGTGACGGGCGATTATTCCCGTGGCGCGGCGGGCTTCTGGGTGGAGAATGGCGAGATCCAGTTCCCCGTGCAGGAAGTCACCATCGCCGGCAACCTGCGTGACATGTTCCGCCAGATCGTTGCCGTTGGCCGTGATCTGGAGCGCCGCGGCAATATCTGCACCGGCTCGGTGCTGATCGAGAAGATGACAGTCGCCGGTAGCTAAAGCGGCAGAAACGACAAGGCCACCCGTAGGTGGCCTTGTCGTTTGTCAGGCACTCATTCGCCTTCGTCGAAGTAGTTTTCGATCAGTGCGACCACGGCATCCATGGCCTCCTGATCCTGTTCGCCTTCGGTATGCAGGTGCACACTGGTGCCCTTGCCGGCTGCCAGCATCATCACGGCCATGATGCTCTTGCCATCGACCAGGCTGTCGCTGCTGCGGCCAATGCGCACCTGACAGGGATAACGGCTGGCGACACCGACGAACTTGGCGGCGGCACGGGCATGCAGGCCAAGTTTGTTGATGATGGTGATTTCGCGGGTTGGCATCGCGGCAGGGATTCCTTAGCTGAGGTCGCGGTGGCGAACCTGGACGTTCTTCAGTGACCGTTTCAGCGCTTCGTTGAGGCGGCTGGCCAGATAGACCGAGCGGTGATGGCCGCCGGTACACCCAATGGCAATGGTCACATAGGCGCGGTTGCTGGCAGCGAAGCGTGGCAGCCATTTGTCCAGATAGGCGAGGATATCCTGATACATCTCCTCGACTTCCGGTTGTGCCGCGAGGTAGTCGATGACCGGCTGATCGAGCCCGGAAAAATCGCGCAGTTCAGGTTTCCAGTAGGGGTTGGGCAGGCAGCGCGCGTCGAACACCAGATCGGCGTCCACGGGCATGCCACGTTTGAAGCCAAAGGACTCGACGAGAAAGGCCGTCCCCGTCTGTGCCTGCCCTAGCAGGCGCAGCTTCAGCGCGTCGCGCAACTGGTAGAGGTTCAGGCGAGTGGTATCGATGCGCAGGTCGGCGAGATCGATGATCGGCGCCAGCAACTGCGTCTCGTAGGCGATGGCCTCGGCCAGCGAGCGATGTTCGTTGGTTAGCGGATGACGCCTGCGGGTTTCCGAGAAGCGCTTGAGCAGGGTGTCGTCTTCGGCGTCGAGGTAGAGCACCTCACAGCGGATGCCGCGCTTGTTGACCTCGCTGAGCAACTCGGGAAAGCGGCGCAGCTGGCTCAGCAGGTTGCGTGCATCGATGGACACCGCAACCTGTGGCAGCAGCAGGTCACTGTGCGGCAGAAAACGCTCGGCCAGCTCTGGCAACAGGCTCGCCGGCAGATTGTCGATGCAGTAGAAACCGTTGTCTTCGAGTACATCGAGGGCGGTGCTCTTGCCGGAGCCGGAGCGACCGCTGACGATGATCAGGCGCATGATTATTGACCGTTCTGGATGTCCACGACGACCTGATAGAGCGCCTCGCTGGTCGGCGCCTGACGCAGGCGTTCGCGGACGTCCTGGCGGTCGAGCATGCTGGCGATCTGGCGCAGGAGTTCCAGGTGCGCGTCGGTAGCAGCCTCTGGCACCAGCAGCACGAACAGCAGATCGACCGGTGCACCGTCGATGGCGTCGAAGTCGACGGCCGTGTCGAGGCGCAACAGGGCACTGATCGGGGCGCTGCAGCCAGCCAGGCGGCAATGGGGAATGGCGATACCGTTGCCGAAACCGGTAGAACCGAGTTTCTCGCGGGCAATGAGGCTTTCGTAGATGTCCTGGTTATCCAGGTCAGCAAGATCACGAGCAACCAGGCTGGCGATCTGTTCGAGCACGCGCTTCTTACTGCCGCCCGGCACGTTCACCAAGGAACGGCCGGGGGTCAGGATGTTTTCAAGTCGGATCATGGAGGGGAAATGTCAGCGGGCTGTAGCGCCTTGCAGGCGGTCGAGCTGCTTTTCCTTGTGCTTGATGAGTTGACGGTCGAGTTTGTCGGCCAGCAGGTCGATGGCGGCGTACATATCCGTATGCTCAGCGTTGGCGACGACCTCACCGCCGGCAACGTGAAGGGTGGCTTCGATCTTTTGCTTGAGCTTCTCGACTTCCATGATCACCTGAACGTTGGTGATCTTGTCGAAGTGGCGTTCCAGTCGGCCGAGTTTCTCGCCGATGTAGTCACGCAGGGCGTCGGTCACATCCAGCTGATGTCCACTGATGTTGACTTGCATACCGCTTTCTCCTTGTTGCCTTGTGTAAGAGGCAGGTCATGAGTCGACCTACCACCGGAACACCTTGGCCTGTTCGCGTGTGCGATCAGTCTGGCTTGCTCACATCAGGCGCTTGCGTTCACTGGATGGTGCGATACCGAGAGACTCGCGGTATTTGGCAACTGTCCGACGGGCGACCTGGATGCCTTGTGCCTCCAGTAAACCAGCGATCTTGCTGTCACTCAACGGCTTTTTCGCGTTTTCTGCGGCGACCAGTTTTTTGATGATGGCGCGGATCGCGGTGGACGAGCATTCGCCGCCTTCGGAGGTGCTGACGTGGCTGGAGAAGAAATATTTCAGCTCGTAAATGCCACGTGGGGTATGCATGAATTTCTGCGTGGTGACGCGCGAGATGGTCGACTCGTGCATGCCCACCGCTTCGGCGATGTCATGCAGCACCAGGGGCTTCATGGCCTCGTCACCGTAGTCGAGGAAGCCGCGTTGATGTTCGACGATCTGCGTGGCCACCTTCATCAGGGTCTCGTTGCGGCTCTGCAGACTCTTGATGAACCAGCGCGCTTCCTGCAACTGGTTGCGCATAAAGGTGTTGTCGGCGCTGGAGTCGGCGCGTTTGACGAAGCCGGCGTACTGCGCATTGACGCGCAGACGCGGCATGGCCTCTTGGTTCAGTTCCACCAGCCAGCGGTCGTTGTGCTTGCGCACGATGACGTCCGGCACCACGTATTCCGGTTCGCTCGATTCGATCTGCGAACCCGGGCGCGGGTTGAGGCGCTGGATCAGGTCGATGACCTGCTTGAGCTCGTCTTCCTTGAGCTTGGTGCGGCGCATCAATTGGGCATAGTCACGGCTGCCGAGCAGTTCCAGGTGATCGCTGACCAGACGCTGGGTTTCGGTCAGCCAGGGCGTGCTGGCAGGCAACTGACGGAGTTGCAGGAGCAGGCATTCACGCAGATCACGGGCGCCGATGCCGGCTGGCTCGAATTGCTGGATGCGGTGCAGTACGACCTCGACTTCATCGAGTTCGATGTCCAGTTCGGGGTCGAAGGACTCGGCCACTTCCTCGAGGGTTTCCTCCAGGTAGCCGTCGTTGTTGATGCAGTCGATCAGGGTGGCGGCGATCAGCCGATCCTTGTCCGACATCGGTGCGAGGTTGAGTTGCCACAGCAGGTGGCTGTGCAGGCTTTCACCAGTGGAGGTGCGGGTGGTGAAGTCCCACTCGTCATCATCGTTGCTGGGCAGGCTGCTGGCGCTGGTCTGGTAGATGTCTTCCCAGGCAGTGTCGACCGGCAGCTCGTTGGGAATGCGTTCGCCCCACTCGCCTTCCTCCAGGTTATCAACCGTCGGAGTGGCTTCCTGGTAGCTCTCTTCCTTGCTCGGCGCGGGGGCAGCGCTTTCGGCGCCATCGGCCATCGGGTCGCTGTTGTCGAAGTCGTCGCCATCTTCCTGGCGCTCGAGCATGGGGTTGGATTCCAGCGCCTCCTGGATCTCCTGCTGAAGATCCAGAGTAGACAGTTGGAGGAGGCGGATAGCCTGTTGCAGCTGCGGTGTCATCGTCAGCTGCTGGCCCATCTTGAGGACTAGCGAAGGTTTCATTGCAGACCTTAATTTACTGGCGAGTTACGCCTTCCACATCAGGGCGCCGAAGCGCCGCCAGGAAGCAAATTATATGCCTGAAAAACGCTCATTTGCCTAGGGGCTGTCCTATTCCTGTCATGTAAATGCAGGTCATTTACAGACGGAACTCGTGGCCCAGGTATACCTCTTTCACGGTCTGGTTGGCGAGGATGGTCTGAGCATCGCCTTCTGCGATCAGTTGCCCGTCGTTGACGATGTAAGCAGTCTCGCAGATATCCAGGGTTTCGCGCACGTTGTGATCGGTGATCAGAATGCCGATGCCCTTGGCCTTGAGGTGATGGATGATCTGCTTGATATCGCCTACCGAGATCGGGTCGACACCGGCGAAGGGTTCGTCGAGCAGGATGAACTTCGGATTGGTGGCCAGGGCGCGAGCGATTTCCACGCGGCGGCGTTCACCGCCAGACAGGCTCATGCCCAGGCTGTCGGCGATATGGTGGATATGGAATTCCTGCAGCAGGTTCTCCAGTTCCGCCTGGCGGCCGCTGCGATCCAGATCCTTGCGCGTTTCCAGAATGGCCATGATGTTGTCGGCCACCGACAGCTTGCGGAAGATCGAAGCTTCTTGGGGCAGGTAGCCGATACCCGCGCGGGCGCGGCCATGCATGGGCTGGTGGCTGACGTCCAGATCATCGATCAGCACGCGCCCCTGATCGGCCTGCACCAGGCCGACGATCATGTAGAAGCAGGTGGTCTTGCCGGCGCCGTTGGGGCCGAGCAGGCCCACGATCTGGCCGCTTTCGATGTTCAGGCTGACGTCGCGTACGACCTGGCGACCCTTGTAGCTCTTGGCCAGATGCTGGGCTTTGAGAATAGCCATTACTGTTGCTGATCCGCAGGTTTGTTCTTCGGCTGGATGACCATGTCGATGCGCGGACGCGGCATGCTCACGTTGTTACCGGTGGCACGGCCCGCATTGACGATCTGGCGGCGGGTGTCATAGACGATTTTCTCGCCTTCGAAGGTGTTGCCTTCCTGGATCACCTTGGCCTGGTCGATCAGAACGATGCGCTCGTTGCTGGCGAAGTACTGAATGGTCTTGCCGTAGGCTTTGACGATCTCCTTGTCCACGGCCGGCTTCTGCTCGTAATAGGCGAGGTTGCCCACCGAGGTGAATACGTCGATGTCGCCGCTGGCGGTTTGCGTGATGGTCACGGTGTCGCCGGTGATCTTCAGGGTGCCCTGAGTGATGATCACATCGCCGCGGTAGACCGCTACGCCCTGCTTGTCATCCAGCTCTGCCGTGTCGGCCTGGATGCGGATCGGCTGGTCGCGATCGGAGGGCAAGGCCCAGGCGGCCGCGCTTCCCAATGCGGCGCCGAGGCTGATAATCAGGGGGAGGGTATTAACGAACCTCATGCTGGCCTCTTACGTTGGACTGCAGGATCATCCTGCTGTCATTCAAGTACGCTTTCATTCCTTGTGCCGTGGTCACCCCGTTGGCCGCAACGATTCTAACGGCTTGCTCGGTCTGCGCATATTCCTTGTCAGGAATCACGGTCATGCGGCTGCTGGTGATGATGGTCGGACGATTCTTGGCGTCGGTACGGGCGATACGTACATCGTCGATCAACTCGACTTCCGCTCCGCCGGGCGATACCTCGGCGCGCTTGCTGGTCACTTTCCAGGGCAGGTCGGTGCCGCGATAGAGATCCAGTTGAGGGTTCTCGACCTGGGTAACATCAGTGCTCTTGAGGTGTTCGAGTTTGTCGGCCGTCATGCGGTAATGCAGTTTGCCGTCGTCCTGGAACTGCACGGTATGAGCGCCGACTGCATAGAAGTCGATGACGTCATCGCTGGCGGCTTGCTGCGCCGTGCCGGCGCTTTCCGGTGCGATGTTCCAGTAGCCCAGCGCGCCGACCAGTACGGCGATCAGGGCGAAGATCAGGAGGTTGAGTGCTTTGCGCGGCATGCTGTGCCCTACAGGTAAGCGGCTTGTGCCGCGTCCAGCGTGCCTTGGGCACGCATGATCAGTTCGCAGAATTCGCGGGCGGCGCCCTCGCCGCCGCGGGCTTGGGTTACGCCATGGGCGTGCTGGCGGACGAAGCCGTCGGCGCTGGCCACGGCCATGCCGAGTCCGACCCGGCGAATCACCGGTAGGTCCGGCAGGTCGTCGCCAAGGTAGGCGACCTGTTCATAGCTTAGGCCGAGTTCGGCGAGCAGGCCGTCGAGGACGACGAGTTTGTCTTCGCGGCCCTGAAACAGATGCTGGATACCGAGATTGTTGGCGCGGCGTTCGACCACCGGCGTCTTGCGGCCGCTGATGATGGCGGTGCGTACGCCCGAGTTCATCAGCATCTTGATGCCGTGGCCGTCGAGTGTGTTGAAGGTCTTGAACTCGCTGCCGTCTTCCAGAAAGTACAGGCGGCCATCGGTCAGGACGCCGTCGACGTCGAATACGGCCAGTTTTACGGCGCGTGCACGTTGTAGCAGGGTATTCATCACATCACTCCTGCGCGCAGCAGATCGCCGAGGTTGAAGGCGCCCACTGGGCGATTCTTCTCATCGACAACCACCAGTGCGCTGATCTTGTTGTCTTCCATGATTTTTAGAGCCTCTGCCGCGAGCATTTCCGCATGCACCGTCTTGCCGTGGGCGGTCATGACCTCGTCGATACTGGCAAGACGC
Source organism: Pseudomonas sp. FG29 (assembly GCF_057809355.1). NCBI lineage: Bacteria > Pseudomonadati > Pseudomonadota > Gammaproteobacteria > Pseudomonadales > Pseudomonadaceae > Pseudomonas > Pseudomonas sp. FG29. Next base: position 49,830 of record NZ_JBMDJU010000007.1, read on the forward strand.
ACGTCGATGCCCTTGTCCAGGGCGCGGCGCAGGTCGCCATCGGTGAAGATGCCGGCCAGGCTCCCGTCATTTTCCAGGACGGCGGTCATGCCCAGACCTTTCTGGGTCATTTCCAGCAGGGCGTCGCGCAGGCTGGTGCCGCGTTGCACCAATGGCAGCGTATCGCCCGCATGCATGACGTTCTCTACCTTGAGCAGCAGGCGCCGACCCAGTGCGCCACCTGGGTGAGAGAAGGCGAAGTCTTCGGCGGTGAAACCGCGCGCTTCGAGCAGGGCGATGGCCAGTGCATCACCAAGTACCAGGCTGGCCGTGGTAGAAGAGGTGGGGGCCAGGTTCAGCGGGCAGGCTTCCTGCGATACGCGGGCATCCAGATTCACCTCTGCGGCCTTGGCCAGCGGCGATTCCGGGTTGCCGGTCATGCTGATCAGGCGGATGCCCAGGCGCTTGATCAGGGGCAGCAGGGTGACGATCTCGGCAGTGCTGCCGGAGTTGGACAGCGCCAGGACGATGTCGTCACGGGTGATCATGCCCATGTCGCCGTGACTGGCCTCGGCCGGGTGCACGAAGAAGGCCGCGGTGCCGGTACTGGCCAGGGTCGCGGCGATCTTGTTGCCGATATGGCCCGACTTGCCCATGCCCACCACAACCACACGCCCCTTGGCGCCCAGGATCATTTCGCAGGCCTTGACGAAATCGGTGTCGATGCGTGGCAGCAGTTCCTGCACCGCCTCGAGTTCCAGGCGGATGGTGCGGCGGGCGGTTTCGATCAGGTCGTGGGGCTTGTTCATTGGGAAGCGTAAGCGGCTTTTTACGAAAAAGGCGGAGATTATACCGATAAAGCGTGTCCTACTCACCCTCTACGAAATGCAGAGTAGTCCGCAAAGCTGTCGTGAATCTGAACGCGAAAAACGGGCGCGCTGGGCCAGTATCGCGGCAAATGCTATAGTCCGCCGCCATTTCGGCCATCCAGCAGCTGTGTCTCCGTGCATGGGAGGTGGCGTCTGCCAGGAAGGCTTGATTTTCAAGGAGTCTAGATGAGCGCCGAACACGATTACGCGATCGAGCTGCAAGGCGTCAGTTTCCGGCGTGGGGCGCGGGCCATTTTCGACAATGTCGACATCCGCATTCCGCGCGGCAAGGTCACCGGCATCATGGGGCCCTCCGGTTGCGGCAAGACCACGCTATTGCGGTTGATTGCCGCGGAGTTGCGTCCGGCCGCCGGTGATGTGCGGGTCGCCGGTGTCAGTCTGCCCAAGCTGTCGCGTGAAGAGCTTTTCGACATGCGCAAGCAGATGGGCGTGCTGTTCCAGAGTGGCGCGCTGTTCACCGACCTCGACGTCTTCGAGAACGTCGCCTTTCCGCTGCGGGTGCACACTCAGCTGCCGGAAGAGATGATTCGGGACATCGTCTTGCTCAAGCTGCAGGCCGTTGGTCTGCGCGGTGCAGTCGAGCTGATGCCTGACGAGTTGTCCGGCGGCATGAAGCGGCGCGTGGCCCTGGCGCGTGCCATTGCCCTGGATCCGCAAATCCTTCTGTATGACGAGCCATTCGTAGGGCAGGATCCGATCGCCATGGGCGTCCTGGTGCGGCTCATTCGTCTGCTCAACGATGCATTGGGTATTACCAGTGTGGTGGTGTCCCATGACCTGGCCGAAACTGCCAGCATTGCCGACTATATCTATGTCGTTGGCGATGCTCAGGTGCTGGGGCAGGGAACGCCGGCCGAGCTGATGGACTCCGATAATCCGCGAATCCGTCAGTTCATGAAGGGGATTCCGGATGGCCCGGTACCCTTCCACTATCCGGCTGCCGACTATCGCGACGATCTGTTGGGGAGACTTTGATGCGCAAGACTTCTCCGCTCGAACGGCTGCGCCTGTTCGGTCGTGCGGGTATCGACGTGGTGGCGACGCTGGGGCGCTCGGTGCTCTTTCTCGGTCATGCCGTGTTCGGTCGCAGCAGTGCCGGCAAGCCGCTGCAACTACTGATCAAGCAACTCTACTCGGTGGGCGTGCTGTCGCTGGCGATCATCGTGGTGTCTGGCGTCTTCATCGGCATGGTGCTGGCTCTGCAGGGTTACAACATCCTGGTCAGCTATGGCTCCGAGCAGGCGGTCGGGCAAATGGTCGCGCTCACGCTGTTGCGCGAATTGGGGCCGGTGGTAACGGCATTGCTGTTCGCCGGGCGCGCTGGCTCGGCGCTGACTGCCGAGATCGGCAATATGAAATCCACCGAACAGCTCTCAAGTCTGGAGATGATCGGTGTCGACCCGCTCAAGTACATCGTTGCGCCGCGCCTGTGGGCGGGTTTCATCTCCATGCCGCTGCTGGCCATCATCTTCTGCGTGGTCGGCATCTGGGGCGGAGCGATGGTTGCCGTGGACTGGTTGGGTGTCTACGAGGGTTCGTTCTGGGCCAATATGCAGAACAGTGTTTCCTTCCATGACGATGTGCTCAATGGCGTGATCAAGAGCATCGTCTTCGCATTCGTGGTGACCTGGATCGCCGTGTTCCAGGGTTACGACTGCGAGCCCACTTCCGAAGGTATCAGCCGCGCGACCACGCGTACCGTGGTGTACGCCTCGCTGGCCGTGCTCGGGCTGGACTTCATTCTGACCGCTTTGATGTTTGGAGATTTCTGATGCAAAACCGCACGCTGGAGATTGGTGTCGGCCTGTTCCTCCTGGCCGGCCTGCTGGCCCTGCTGCTGCTGGCCTTGCGCGTCAGTGGCCTGAGTGTCGGCGCGGCCACTGATACCTACAAGGTCTACGCCTACTTCGACAACATCGCCGGGCTGACCGTGCGCGCCAAGGTGACCATGGCTGGCGTGACCATCGGCAAGGTAACGGCCATCGATCTGGATCATGACAGCTATATGGGGCGTGTGACCCTGGAGCTGGACAGCGATGTCAACAACCTGCCGGAAGACTCCACGGCTTCGATCCTGACGGCTGGGCTGCTCGGTGAGAAATACATCGGGATCAGCGTCGGCGGCGACGAAGCCGTGCTCAAGGATGGCAGCACCATCCACGACACCCAGTCCGCGCTGGTGCTGGAAGACCTTATTGGTAAATTCCTGCTCAATTCGGTCAATAAAGACGAAGCCAAGTGATGAGGGCTCAAAACATGCTCAAGACCCTGCGTAACTCCTTGCTGGCCATGCTTGCCGTCATGCCTTTGCTGGCATTTGCGGCGCCCAGCGCTCATGAGGTGGTGCAGCAAACCACCGATAAGCTGCTGACCGACCTCAAGACCAACAAGGAGCAGTACCGCAGCGACCCTGCGGCCTTCTATCAGGCGCTGAATGACATCCTCGGCCCGGTGGTCGATGTCGACGGCATTTCGCGCGGCGTCATGACCGTGCGCTATTCGCGCCAGGCCTCCGCCGAGCAGATGAGCCGTTTTCAGGAGAACTTCAAGCGAGGTCTGATGCAGTTCTATGGCAACGCGCTGCTGGAATACAACAACCAGGACATTCGCGTACTGCCGGCCAGCACGGGGCAGGACGCCGAGCGTGCCTCGGTGAACATGGAAATTCGCGACGGCAAGGGCGTGGTCTACCCGCTGTCCTACACCATGGTGGCGCAGGATGGCACCTGGAAGATGCGTAATGTGATCATCAACGGCATCAACGTCGGCAAGCTGTTCCGTGACCAGTTCGCCCAGTCGATGCAGAACAATCGCAATGATCTGGACAAGGTCATCGACACCTGGGTCGACACCGTGGCGCGGGCCCGCGAGGCCAGGAGCGAGTCGTGAGTCAGGCCGCCATCGTCGAGCGTGCGCCTGGTGAGCTCGCGCTCAGTGGGGTGATCGATCATGTCAGCGGGCCGGTCTTGCGCGAGCAGGGCCAGCGCCTGATCAAGGGCGGTAGTGCGCCGCTGGTGCTCGATTGCAGCGCGGTGAGCAAGTCCAACAGCGTTGGCCTTTCCCTGCTGCTTGCCTTCATGCGCGATGCGCAACAGGTGGGGCGGCCGCTGAGTATTCGTGCCTTGCCCGAGGATATGCGCGAGATGGCCCAGGTCAGCGCGTTGCTCGAGTTGCTGCCGTTGCAGGCCTGAATCAAGCCCTCCGTCAGCGGTGCGTCGTGCGGGGTTCGCAGGCGAGGGGCTTTTTTGTATGATGGCCGACCCGCGGGCCCAGGGCCCAACTGCGTCAATCGAGGTCGAGCATGCAGGCTGCAGAAGTGAAAAGCCTCCTAGAGGAAAAACTCCCGAATACCCAGGTGGAAGTGGAAGGCGAAGGCTGCAACTTCCAGCTCAACCTGATCAGCGACGAGCTGGCCGCTCTCAGCCCGGTCAAGCGTCAGCAACAGATCTATGCCCACCTCAATGCCTGGATCGCCGATGGCAGCATCCATGCCGTGACCATGAAATTCTTCAGCCGAGCCGACTGGGCCGCGCGTTCCTGAGCCTGCGGGCGACGAGACTCCTATGGACAAACTGATCATTACCGGTGGCGTGCGCCTCGATGGCGAAATTCGCATTTCCGGTGCCAAGAACTCTGCGCTGCCGATCCTGGCCGCCACGCTGCTGGGTGACGAGCCCGTCACCATCTGCAACCTGCCGCACCTGCACGATATCACCACCATGATCGAGCTGTTTGGTCGCATGGGCATCGAGCCGGTGATCGACGAGAAACTCTCCGTCGAGGTAGACGCGCGCTCGATCAAGACCCTGGTCGCGCCCTACGAGCTGGTCAAGACCATGCGCGCCTCGATCCTGGTGCTCGGGCCGATGGTTGCCCGTTTCGGTGAAGCCGAAGTGGCGTTGCCCGGTGGTTGCGCCATCGGTTCGCGTCCGGTCGACCTGCACATTCGTGGCCTCGAGGCCATGGGCGCGAAGATCGACGTGGAAGGCGGCTATATCAAGGCCAAGGCGCCGGAAGGCGGCCTGCGCGGCGCGCACTTCTTCTTCGACGTGGTCAGCGTGACCGGCACCGAGAACATCATGATGGCTGCGACCCTGGCCAAGGGGCGTAGTGTGCTGGAAAACGCCGCGCGTGAGCCTGAGGTCGTCGACCTGGCCAACTGCCTGATCGCCATGGGGGCGAAGATCCAGGGCGCCGGTACCGATACCATCATCATCGATGGCGTCGAGCGCCTGCATGGCGCGCGCTTCAATGTCATGCCCGACCGTATCGAAACCGGTACCTACCTGGTCGCTGCTGCCGTCACCGGTGGCCGCGTCAAGGTCAAGGACGCCGATCCGTCGACCCTGGAAGCCGTGCTGGCCAAGCTGCAGGAAGCGGGCGCCGAGATCACCACCGGTGCCGACTGGATCGAGCTGGACATGAAGGGCAAGCGCCCCAAGGCCGTCAACCTGCGTACCGCACCGTACCCCGCATTCCCCACTGACATGCAGGCGCAGTTCATCGCGTTGAACGCGGTGGCCGAAGGCACCGGCACCATCATCGAGACGGTGTTCGAGAACCGCTTCATGCACGTCTACGAGATGCACCGCATGGGCGCCAATATCCTGGTCGAGGGTAATACCGCTGTCGTGACCGGCGTTGGTGCACTCAAGGGCGCGCCCGTGATGGCCACCGACCTGCGCGCTTCGGCGAGTCTGGTGCTGGCAGCGCTGGTGGCTGACGGCGACACGCTGATCGATCGCATCTACCACATCGACCGTGGTTACGAGTGCATCGAGGAAAAACTGCAGTTGCTCGGCGCTAAAATTCGTCGCGTTCCGGGCTGATTGCCCGCGTTCGTTGTCGTAGGGCCGCTCCCTGTCGGAGCGGTCGCTTCCGCTCAAGGAAACCGTTTCATGCTGACCATCGCCCTGTCCAAAGGCCGCATTCTCGATGACACCCTGCCGTTGCTGGCAGCGGCAGGCATCGAGCCGACCGAGAACCCGGACAAGAGCCGCAAGCTGATCATCCCCACCACCCAGGATGACGTGCGCCTGCTGATCGTGCGGGCTACCGATGTGCCGACCTACGTCGAGCATGGCGCGGCCGACCTAGGCGTCGCCGGCAAGGACGTGCTGATGGAGTACGGCGGGCAGGGTATCTATGAGCCGCTGGATCTGCAGATTGCCCAGTGCAAGCTGATGACCGCTGGCAAGGTCGGCGCGCCGGAGCCCAAGGGGCGTCTGCGAGTGGCCACCAAGTTCGTCAATGTTGCCAAGCGCTACTATGCCGAGCAGGGCCGCCAGGTCGACATCATCAAGCTGTACGGCTCAATGGAACTGGCACCGCTGGTGGGCTTGGCCGACAAGATCATCGACGTAGTCGACACCGGCAACACCCTGCGTGCCAACGGTCTGGAACCGCAGGAATTGATCGCCACCATCAGCTCGCGGCTGATCGTCAACAAGGCCTCGATGAAGATGCAGCACGCGCGCATCCAGGCGCTGATCGAAACCCTGCGTGGCGCCATCGAGGCGCGACACCAAGGCTGATTCCTCACCGCGACTTCTGGTCGCGGCAGCCTATCCGTGTCATAGCCATTTTTCTTGGGTGCCCGCACGGTGGGCTTGCTACATTACGGGCGCCCGAGAAACCGCCATTTAATGAGGCTTTCGCTATGACCGCACCCGTTGCCATCCGCCGACTCAACGCCGCCGACACGGACTTCGCGCGTCATCTGGATCATCTGCTGTCCTGGGAAAGCGTCTCCGACGATGGCGTCAACCAGCGCGTGCTGGAAATCATCCAGGCCGTGCGCGAGCGCGGCGACGCTGCTCTGGTCGAGTACACCCAGCGTTTCGATGGCCTGGAGGTCGCCTCTATGGCCGACCTGATCCTGCCGCGCGAGCGCCTGGAACTGGCCCTCACTCGTATCAGCCCGGCTCAGCGCGAGGCGCTGGAAGTCGCTGCCGAGCGCGTGCGCAGCTACCACGAGAAGCAGAAGCAGGATTCCTGGCGCTATACCGAAGCCGACGGCACCGTGCTGGGGCAGAAGGTCACCCCGCTGGATCGCGCCGGGCTGTACGTGCCGGGCGGCAAGGCCTCCTATCCGTCCTCGGTGCTGATGAACGCCATCCCGGCCAAGGTGGCTGGCGTGCCCGAGGTGGTGATGGTGGTGCCGACGCCGCGTGGCGAGATCAACGAGATCGTGCTCGCCGCTGCCGCCATCGCCGGCGTTGACCGCGTGTTCACCATCGGTGGCGCCCAGGCTGTTGCCGCGCTGGCCTATGGCACCGAGAGCGTGCCGCCGGTGGATAAAATCGTCGGCCCTGGCAACATCTACGTGGCCACTGCCAAGCGCCATGTGTTCGGCAAGGTCGGCATCGACATGATTGCCGGCCCGTCGGAAATCCTGGTGGTCTGCGACGGCCAGACCGATCCCGACTGGATCGCCATGGATCTGTTCTCCCAGGCCGAGCACGACGAGGACGCCCAGTCGATCCTGGTCAGCCCGGATGCCGCCTTCCTCGATCGCGTGGCGGAAAGCATCGCCAAGCTGCTGCCGACCATGGAGCGTGCCGAGATCATCCGCACCTCGCTGGAAGGCCGGGGGGCGCTGATCCAGGTGGCCGACATGGCGCAGGCCATCGAGGTGGCCAACCGCATCGCGCCGGAGCACCTGGAGCTGTCGGTGGCCGATCCGGAAGCCTGGCTGCCGCAGATCCGTCACGCCGGCGCCATCTTCATGGGCCGTTACACCGCCGAAGCGCTGGGCGACTACGTGGCCGGGCCGAACCATGTGCTGCCCACTTCCGGTACCGCGCGTTTTTCCTCGCCGCTGGGGGTGTACGACTTCCAGAAGCGCTCGTCGATCATCTTCTGCTCGCCGGATGGCGCGTCGGAGCTGGGCAAGAGCGCTTCGGTGCTGGCCCGTGGCGAGTCGCTGACCGCGCACGCACGCAGCGCCGAGTACCGCATCAAAAACTAGCGGCTTATGTAGGGTGGACAACGCTTCGCGGTTTCCACCCCAAGAGAATCCAAGCATTCGAGGAGAGAAGGGCAGATGAGCAAATTCTGGAGCCCCTTCGTCAAAGACCTGGTGCCCTATGTGCCGGGCGAGCAACCCAAGCTGAGCAAGCTGGTCAAGCTCAACACCAACGAGAACCCCTACGGCCCGTCGCCCAAGGCCATTGCGGCGATGCAGGCCGAGGTCAACGACAATCTGCGCCTGTACCCGGATCCCAACGGTGACCGCCTGAAGCAGGCAGTGGCCGATTATTACGGCGTTCAGCTGGCTCAGGTGTTCGTCGGCAACGGCTCCGATGAGGTGCTGGCGCATGCCTTCTATGGCCTGTTCCAGCATGAGGCACCGCTGCTATTCCCGGATATCAGCTACAGCTTCTATCCGGTTTACTGCGGCCTGTATGGCATCGAGTACCAGCAGGTGGCATTGGACGAGCACTTCCAGATTCGTGTCGAGGACTACGCCCGGCCCAATGGCGGCATCATCTTCCCCAACCCCAATGCGCCGACGGGTTGCCTGCTGCCGCTCGAGGCCGTCGAGCGCCTGCTGCAGGCCAGCCCGGACAGCGTGGTGTTGGTGGATGAGGCGTATGTCGATTTCGGCGGCCAGACGGCCATCGCCCTGGTCGATCAGTACCCCAACCTGCTGGTCACCCAGACCCTGTCCAAGTCGCGTTCGCTGGCCGGCTTGCGTGTCGGCATCGCGGTCGGGCATCCGGATCTGATCGAGGCGCTGGAGCGGATCAAGAACAGCTTCAACTCCTATCCGCTCGATCGCATCGCCATTGCCGGCGCGGCGGCTGCCTTCGAGGATCGTGCCTACTTCGAACAGACCTGCCAGCAGGTGATCGACAGTCGCGACGCAGTGGTTGCCGGTCTGCAGGGGCTGGGCTTCGAGGTGCTGCCGTCGGCGGCCAACTTCGTCTTCGCTCGTCACCCGGGCAAGGATGCGGCAACCCTGGCGGCTGGTTTACGTGAGCAGGGCGTGATCGTGCGCCACTTCAAGCAGCCGCGTATCGCCCAGTTCCTGCGTATCACCATCGGTACGCCGGAGCAGAACCAGGCGTTGTTGGACGCGTTGCAGGATCTGTAACGCCTCGCGGCAGGCGCGCACCGAGTCGCGCCTGCCGCGTTCGATCAGTGATGGTGACCCTGGCCGACGAAGGTCAGCGAGGCGAACAGGCCGCGCGTTTCGATATCGGCATCGCCCTTGACCGGCAGATCGACCTCGGCGGCGATGATGTTGAGGCCCTGGTTGCGTACCACCACCTCGGCGCGGCCATCTGCATCGGTGGTGGCGCTGACCTCATCCGGTGCCCCTCGGTAATCACCTGCCAGCTTGACGCCAGCCATGGGCTTGCCGTCTACCAGCACGCGTACCGGCAGCGGCTTGCCTGGGCCCACTTCCAGCGGATCGACTTCCGGCAGGATGACCATTTTCAGTTGCTTCAAGTCCGGCAGCCTGGCCCCTTCGCTGTAGATCGCCAGGCTGTACTTGTAGGTGTGCAGCGACTGCGTGGAGTTCGGCACCTGGCTACGCCCCTGGTTGATCCACTGGCCATCCGGGGTCTTCGACCAGGCGCCGTTATCCAGGGCCACGGCCATGATCGCCGGGGGCTTGAGGGGTTGCAGGCGAGCATGGTCGGCCAGGCGCTCGACGGTCACCGGGATCATCTTGCCAGCGCTGTCATAGGCCCAGGCGCCACTGATCTTCTTGGCGTCGAAGGCGTTGTCCTCCTCACCATGGCCGTAAACCACTTCGATATTGCCGCGCCGCTCTTCCGTCCACAGGCCGTGGGCCAGGGCGTTACCACACGCGAACAGGCTGGTGAGCAGCAGGCAGGTACTCAGACGCATCGACGATCTCCTTTGAGGTGGGGCGACCGCGTTGGGTGCGGTCTAAATCAATATGTAATAACGTTTCGTTATTGACTGCAAGCGAACTGGCCGAAGCCAGGTCGCGTGGTGTCAGTTGCCGTTGGCGGGAGGGCGGATGCCGATTTCGGCGGTCAGCTTGAGGGTTTTGCCGTTACGCAGCACTTCGATGAGGATCTTGTCGCCCGGCTTGGTACGGGCCACCTGATTCATCGAGCGGCGACCATCGCTGGCGGCTTCGCCATCGATGCTGAGGATCAGGTCGCCAGGCTGCAGGCCTGCTTTCTGCGCCGGGCCGTCACGATACAGGCCGGCGACGACGATACCGGGGCGCCCTTCCAGACCGAAGGATTCGGCCAGCTCCGGGGTCAGTGGCTGCACCTCGATGCCCAGCCAGCCACGGATCACCTGGCCGTGCTCGATGATCGCCTGCATCACCTCCAGTGCCAGCTTCACCGGGATGGCGAAGCCGATGCCCTGCGAGCCGCCGGACTTGGAGAAGATCGCTGTATTGATGCCGACCAGATTGCCATGCGCATCGATCAGTGCGCCGCCGGAGTTGCCGGGGTTGATCGCGGCATCGGTCTGGATGAAGTCTTCGTAGGTGTTCAGGCCCAACTGGTTACGGCCGGTGGCGCTGATGATGCCCATGGTCACGGTCTGGCCGACGCCAAAGGGGTTGCCGATGGCCAGGGCGACATCGCCGATGCGCAGGCTGTCCGAGCGCCCCAGGGTCATGGCAGGCAGATTGTCCAGGTCGATCTTGAGCACGGCCAGGTCGGTTTCCGGGTCGCTGCCGACCAGGCGTGCATGGGTTTCACGGCCATCCTTGAGGGCGACGACGATCTCGTCCGCGCCGCTGACTACATGGTTGTTGGTCAGCAGGTAACCTTCCTTGCTCATCAACACGGCCGAGCCCAGGCTTGACTCCATGCGCTGCTGGCGCGGCAGGTTGTCGCCGAAGAAGCGGCGGAAGGTCGGGTCTTCGAACAGCGGGTGCGCCGGTTTGCTCACCAGCTTGGTGGTGTACAGGTTGGCCACGGCGGGCGATGCGATGTCCACAGCGTCGGCGTAAGACACCGGCCCCGCCTGCAGGCGATTGGAGAGGGGGGCTTGCACCAGTTGCACGTCGGTGCTCGGCAGGCCGACCCATTGCGGGTAGCGCTGGATCAGCAGCAGGGCGATGAGCACGCCGACCAGCAGGGGCCAGCCGAGAAAACGCAGGGCCTGGGGCATCGAGACAATCCTGAGGGTTGCGGGGGCCAAACGCGGCCCTTTAAGGTGGCGCATTATAGTGAGGTGCGCGGCAATAAGGCAGCGGCCTGCAACAGCGTGAGAAGGAATCGTCATGGCCATTGCCCTGTCCACTCTGGTTGGCGAAGCTGACCAACTACTCAATGCATCGCGTATCAGCGACTACTGCCCCAATGGTCTGCAGGTCGAAGGGCGGCCGCAGGTGCGCCGTATCGTCAGTGGCGTGACTGCCAGCCAGGCGCTGATCGAGGCGGCCATCGAGGCCGAAGCCGACGTGCTGCTGGTGCACCATGGTTATTTCTGGAAGGGCGAGAACCCCTGCGTCACCGGCATGAAGCAGCGGCGGCTGAAGGCCTTGCTGGCACATGACGTCAGCCTGCTGGCCTATCACCTGCCGCTGGACGTCCACCCCGAAGTGGGCAACAACGTGCAGCTTGCACGGCAGTTGGGCATCGTCGTCGAGGGGCCGCTGGAGCCGGAAAATCCGCGCACCGTTGGCCTCGTCGGCTCGCTTGCCGAGCCCATGAGCGCTGCCGATTTCGCCCGTCACGTGCAGCAGGTACTGGGCCGTGAGCCCTTGCTGGTCGAGGGCGAAGGGCTTATCCGCCGAGTCGGCTGGTGTACCGGCGGCGGCCAGGGCTATATCGATCAGGCGATTGCCGCAGGTGTCGACCTGTACCTCACCGGCGAGGCCTCCGAGCAGACCTTCCACAGTGCCCGGGAAAATGGCGTGAGTTTCATCGCCGCAGGCCATCACGCCACCGAGCGTTATGGCGTGCAGGCGCTGGGTGATTACCTGGCCCGACGTTTCGCCCTGGAGCATCTGTTCATCGATTGCCCGAACCCGGTGTGATTCGCGCTTTCCTCTCGATATAACACTAGAACCTTTCGGTCTAACCAGCGTCCTGGCTATAAGCAGACGCTGTGTTAGAGTGCCGGCTCGTCCACGGCCCGCCGGCCCCATAACAGCAAACCGTGAGTAGCCATGCTCGACAAACTGACCCATCTGAAGCAGCTCGAGGCGGAAAGCATCCACATCATTCGTGAAGTGGCCGCCGAATTCGACAACCCGGTGATGCTCTATTCCATCGGCAAGGATTCCGCCGTGATGCTGCACCTGGCCCGCAAGGCGTTCTTCCCTGGCAAGCTGCCGTTCCCGGTGCTGCACGTCGATACCCGCTGGAAGTTCCAGGAGATGTATCGCTTCCGCGAGAAGATGGTCGGTGAATACGGCCTGGAGCTGCTGACCCACATCAATCCCGATGGTGTGGCGCAGGATATGAACCCCTTCACCTACGGCAGCGCCAAGCACACCGACGTGATGAAGACCGAAGGTCTCAAGCAGGCACTGGACAAGTACGGCTTCGATGCCGCCTTCGGTGGTGCCCGTCGTGATGAAGAAAAATCCCGCGCCAAGGAGCGCGTGTATTCCTTCCGTGACAGCAAGCATCGCTGGGATCCGAAGAACCAGCGCCCCGAGCTGTGGAGCGTGTACAACGGCAAGGTGAAGAAGGGCGAATCGATCCGCGTCTTCCCTCTGTCGAACTGGACCGAGCTGGACATCTGGCAATACATCTACCTGGAGCAGATCCCGATCGTGCCGCTGTACTTCGCTGCCGAGCGCGAAGTCATCGAGAAGAACGGCACGCTGATCATGATCGACGACGAGCGCATCCTCGAGCACCTGTCCGATGAAGAGAAGGCGCGCATCACCAAGAAGATGGTGCGTTTCCGTACCCTCGGCTGCTACCCGCTGACCGGCGCGGTGGAGTCCACCGCGACCACGCTGCCGGAAATCATCCAGGAAATGCTCCTGACCAAGACCAGCGAACGGCAAGGGCGGGTCATCGATCACGACGCCGCCGGTTCGATGGAAGAGAAAAAACGCCAGGGCTACTTCTAAGGATTCCTCATCATGAGTCATCAGTCTGATTTGATCAGCGAGGATATCCTCGCCTATCTGGCCCAGCACGAACGCAAGGAGCTGCTGCGCTTTCTTACCTGCGGCAACGTCGATGACGGCAAGAGCACGCTGATCGGCCGCCTGCTGCACGACTCCAAGATGATCTACGAAGATCATCTGGAAGCCATCACCAAGGACTCGAAGAAGGTCGGCACCACCGGCGATGACATCGACCTGGCACTGCTGGTTGACGGCCTGCAGGCCGAGCGCGAGCAGGGCATCACCATCGATGTGGCCTACCGCTACTTCAGCACCGCCAAGCGCAAGTTCATCATCGCCGACACCCCCGGCCATGAGCAGTACACGCGCAACATGGCTACCGGTGCCTCCACCTGCGACCTGGCGATCATCCTGATCGACGCCCGTTACGGTGTGCAGACCCAGACCAAGCGCCACAGCTTCATCGCCTCGCTGCTGGGCATCAAGCACATCGTCGTCGCCGTCAACAAGATGGATCTCAAAGACTTCGATCAGGGCGTGTTCGAGCAGATCAAGGCCGACTACCTGGCTTTCGCCGAGAAGATCAGCCTGCGCCCGACCACCCTCGAGTTCGTGCCGATGTCGGCGCTCAAGGGCGACAACGTGGTGAACAAGTCCGAGCGCTCGCCCTGGTACACCGGGCAGTCGCTGATGGAAATTCTCGAGACCGTCGAAGTCGCGGGCGACCGCAATTTCGACGACCTGCGCTTCCCGGTGCAGTACGTCAACCGTCCGAACCTGAACTTCCGTGGTTTCGCCGGCACCCTGGCCAGCGGCATCGTGCGCAAGGGCGACGAAGTGCTGGCCTTGCCGTCGGGCAAGAGCAGCCGGGTCAAATCCATCGTCACCTTCGAAGGTGAACTGGAGCAGGCCGGTCCGGGCCAGGCGATCACCCTGACCCTGGAAGACGAGATCGACGTGTCGCGTGGCGACATGCTGGTGCATGCCGACAACCGTCCGCTGGTCACCGACAGCTTCGAGGCCATGCTGGTGTGGATGGGCGAAGAGCCGATGCTGCCGGGCAAGAAATACGACATCAAACGCGCCACCAGCTACGTGCCGGGCTCGATCCCGAGCATCGTCCACCGCGTTGACGTCAACACCCTGGAGCAGGGGCCGGCCAGCGAGCTGAAGCTCAACGAGATCGGCCGGGTCAAGGTCGCGCTGGATGCACCGATCGCTCTGGATGGCTACGAGTACAACCGCACCACCGGTGCCTTCATCATCATCGACCGCCTGACCAACGGCACCGTCGGTGCCGGCATGATCATCGCCGACCCGGTCGCCCATGGCGGCGGTCAGCATGGTCGCCTGGCGCATGTATCCACCGAGGAGCGTGCCTCGCGCTTCGGCCAGCAGCCAGCCACCGTGTTGTTCACCGGGCTTTCCGGTGCAGGCAAGAGCACCCTGGCCTATGCCGTGGAGCGCAAGCTGTTCGACATGGGCCGTGCGGTCTACGTGCTCGATGGCCAGAACCTGCGTCATGACCTGAACAAGGGCCTGCCGCAGGATCGCGCCGGTCGTGCGGAGAACTGGCGCCGCGCCGCGCATGTGGCGCGTCAGTTCAACGAAGCCGGTCTGATCGCCCTGGCAGCCTTCGTCGCGCCGGATGCCGAAGGCCGCGAACAGGCCAAGGCACTGATCGGCAGCGAGCGCGCCCTGACCGTCTACGTTCAAGCTTCGCCGCAGGTCTGCGCCGAGCGTGATCCGCAGGGCCTGTATGCCGCCGGTGGCGACAACATCCCAGGCGAGGGCTTCCCCTACGACGTGCCGCTGAATGCCGATCTGGTGATCGACACCCAGACGCAGTCGGTCGAGGAGGGCGTCAAGGCGGTGCTGGACTTGCTGCGCAGTCGCGGCGCGATCTAACTCGCCGCGTCACCTCACAACGCCGGGCTCATGCCCGGCGTTGTGCTATCTGCCGCTTGCTAACGCAGCTCGCGCAAGCGTTGCTTGTCCGCTTCCTGGGTCATGGCCTGTTCGGCCCGCGCCAGGGCGCGTTCTGCCTGTTCGAAGGCGGCCTGACGAAACCCTGCGTCGCCCATCTGGCTGAGTGCCTGCAGCGTTTTGCGCAGCTTCATTTGTACTTCGAGCAGGCTCGCACCGTCGCGGGCGATGGGGTTGAAGGCATCCTCGAACAGATCCCGCGTATGCAGTGCCTTCACCCACACCCTGGGGAATTGCGGCGTCTGATCCGCTTGCTGATCGCGTGCCCAGGTGCAGAGCACGCGCGCCTGACGCCCCAGCACATCGATTGCCGTACCCGGATCGTTGACCGCCGGTGACAGCGCGCGGGAAGCAATTTCGCTCAGCACTGCCAGGCCGAAGCGCGGATCCTGATCGAAGCTGCGTTCCTTGCCGATGCTGAACGCCTCACGGGCGCATTGCAGGGCTTGGCACGCCTCGTCGCCCTGGCGCGGGCTGGCGATCCAGGCCAGCGGCGTGTCGGGGTAGACGAATGCACCGGGCGCTGCCAGCAGGTGGATGTCGCTGTCCAGCTGATCGGCCTGTTCGGCCAGCGCGGCCATGTCGACATGCTGCACGTAGCCGACCGTATCGGCCGTCAGGCGCAAGGCGCCTTCAGGGATCATCTGGTCGGTCGGCGCAGGACTGCCGCCCAGGTAAGGGTTGGCGCAGCGCCAGTCGATGGCGAGCTGGGTGGCCTCCTCGACGCGCTCGGTGGTTTCACCCACGCGGCCCAGGCGCGTCAGGTGATCGATCCAGCGTAGCAGGCTGACCACCACCAGGGTGATCACGGCGATGGTGACGATGAACAGGACGAAGCGCCCACTATCGCCGTAGGCGCCGGTCTTGAGCACGATGATGCCGACGATGCTGAACAGGAACGAGCCGATGAAACTGGACAGCACGTTCTGGGTCAGGCGGTCTTCGATCAGCAGTTTGATCGCGCGTGGCGTGACGTTGCTGGTGGCGGCGCTGTAGGCCGAGGTCATCACGCTGAGGCTGAAGGTGGTCACCGCGAGCATGCTTGAGGCGATGATATTGAGAATGCCGTCGACTGCGTCGGCGCCGATGGTGGTGGGCAAATCCCAGGGCAGCAGGTGCTCGGTCAGTGCGGCCAGGCCGGCGGCAGCGATGCCCAGCGCGCCGATCAGCGTGGCGCGAAACCAGAGCTGTCGGGTCAGTCGTGTCAGTAGCCATTGCCAGCGCGACATGAGGTGTCCTCGGGAAGGGAAGCACCTGCGATCATAGTCGGCTGGCGCTTGACGGTGCAGGCGCGGGCCGAAAAAACAACGCCCCGGCGGGCCGGGGCGTTGTGGGGAGTGCGCGTGCTGTCAGGACTTCTTCAGGCCGTAGCTCTCGTCGAGCATGCCCGGGCCGTCGGTCTTGGGCGCGTAGTCCTTGGGCATTTCATAATTCTTCGGCGGGGTCAGGCGCTCGCGCTTCTCGCCACTTTCCGCGCTGTTGAGGGTAGCCAGTAGGCGTTGACGGGTCAGCTCGTCCAGGGCCAGGCGGTTGGCGCCGTCGGACAGGTGCTCCTGCACGTCCTGGTAGCTCTGGGTGAGCTTCTTCACCAGGCTGGCGGTGGTGTTGAAGTGGGTGACCACTTCGTTCTGGTAGGCCTCGAAGCGTGCCTGCATTTCATCCATCTGCCGCTGCGTCCGGCTGGGTGCGGCATTGGGGGCCAGGCGGGCGAGCAGAAAGCCCACGGCGATGCCGACCACCAGGGTCAGGGCGGGTATCAACCAGGCTGCAAGTGTCTGTTCCACGAGTCCTTCCTCTCAAAACGGCTTTGCTTTACGTTAGCGGCTCGAACCTGCGCTGTATACGTTTACCGCACAGGCAGTTTGCTAGACGAGTCGACCCGTTGCGGGGTCACGGAGTTCAGTGTTGCTCAGTCGCGAAACCCCTCTTTTCATCCAAGGCCCCAAGGGCCAACTCGAAGCCCTGATGCTGGAGGTGCCCGACGCTCGCGGTGTGGCGCTGGTTTGCCATCCCAATCCGGTGCAGGGCGGCACCATGCTTAACAAGGTGGTGAGCACCCTGCAGCGCACTGCGCGTGACAGTGGATATCACACCTTGCGTTTCAATTATCGCGGCGTGGGCACCAGCGCTGGCAGCCATGACATGGGCACTGGCGAAGTGGATGATGCCGAGGCCGTGGCCGTCTGGCTGCAGGAGCAGTACCCGAACCTGCCCATTACCTTGCTGGGTTTTTCCTTCGGCGGCTTTGTCGCGGCTGCGCTGGGCGCACGGCTGGAAGCGCAGGGCGTCACGCTCAGCAAGCTGTTCATGGTGGCGCCGGCGGTGCATCGCCTGACCGCCGAGACCCCGCCGGCCAGCCAATGCCCGCTGGTGGTGATCCAGCCGGACGCGGACGAAGTGATCGAGCCCCAGGCCGTGTATGACTGGTCGGCCAACCTTGGGCGTGCCCATGAGCTGCTGAAAGTGGCAGAATGCGGTCACTTTTTTCACGGCAAGCTGACGGATCTGAAGGATCTGCTGTTGCCTCGCCTGTAAGTCTTTAAGCCATTTCTAAGCGAACCTCATGACCACCCGTATCCTTACCGGTATCACCACCACCGGCACGCCGCACCTGGGCAACTACGCTGGTGCCATCCGCCCGGCTATCGTGGCCAGCCGCGATCCGCAGATGGACTCGTTCTATTTCCTCGCCGACTATCACGCGCTGATCAAGTGCGATGACCCGGCGCGCATCCAGCGCTCGCGGCTGGAGATCGCTGCGACCTGGCTGGCGCTGGGCCTGGATACCGACAAGGCGACCTTCTACCGCCAGTCCGATATCCCCGAGATTCCCGAGCTGTGCTGGCTGCTGACCTGCGTGGCCGGCAAGGGCCTGCTCAACCGCGCCCACGCCTACAAGGCCTCGGTGGACAAGAACGTCGAAGCCGGTGAAGACCCGGATGCCGGTGTGACCATGGGCCTGTTCAGCTACCCGGTGCTGATGGCGGCGGACATCCTGATGTTCAACGCGCAGAAGGTGCCGGTCGGCCGCGACCAGATCCAGCACGTGGAGATGGCTCGCGACATCGGCCAGCGCTTCAACCACCTGTTCGGCAAGGGCAAGGATCTGTTCGTCCTGCCCGAGGTGGTGATCGAGGAGGAAGTGGCCACGCTGCCCGGCCTCGACGGGCGCAAGATGAGCAAGAGCTACGACAACACTATCCCGCTGTTCGGCACCGCCAAGCAGCTCAAGGAGGCCGTGGCGCGCATCGTCACCGACTCCAAGCTGCCGGGCGAACCCAAGGATGCCGAGGGTTCGCACCTGTTCACCCTGTACCAGGCCTTCGCCAGCCACGCACAGCAGGCCGAGTTCCGCGCCGAGCTGGAAGGCGGTCTGGCCTGGGGCGAAGCGAAGAATCGCCTGTACCAACTGCTCGAAGACACCCTGGGCGAGGCGCGTGAGCGCTACAACACGCTGATCGCTCGGCCGGCCGACCTGGAGGACATCCTCCTCGCCGGTGCCGCCAAAGCGCGCAAGATCGCCACGCCGTTCCTCGGCGAGCTGCGTGAGGCGGTGGGCCTGCGTTCGTTCCGCGAGCAGGTGCAGGTGTCTACTGGCGAGAAGAAGAAGGCCAGCAAGAGCGCGCGTTTCGTCAGCTTCCGCGACGACGACGGCAGCTTCCGCTTCCGCCTGCTGGATGCCGACGGCGAGCAGCTGCTGCTGTCGAAATCCTTCGCCGATGGCAAGTCGGCCGGCATGATCAACAAACGCCTGCAATCCGGCGAGCCGCTGGATGTGCGCGCCGAAGGTCAGGTGTTCTCGGTGTGGGTCGAGGGTGAAAACGTCGCGACCAGCCCCGAATTCGCCGATAGTCAGGCAATGGAGGCTGCCATTGCTCGCCTGCGTGAGGCGTTGGCGCCGCAGGAGTGAGATAGCCGCTTCATACCGGGCGGCGGTTGCCGCCCACGGCACGATTGCCAAGCAACGGGGGCGTCGCTAAAGTGACGCCCCCGTTTTTACTTGCCCGGCTAACGAATCATGACCCCCCTAGAGCGTTATCAGGCCGACCTCAAGCGGCCCGACTTCTTCCATGATGCGGCCCAGGAAAATGCCGTTCGCCACTTGCAGCGTCTGTACGACGACCTGGTCGCCGCCGACCAGGGCAAGAGTGGCTTGTTGGGCAAGCTGTTCGGTAAGAAGCCGCAAGGGCCAGTCAAGGGCCTGTACTTCTGGGGCGGTGTAGGGCGCGGCAAGACCTATCTGGTCGACACCTTCTTCGATGCGCTGCCGTTCGAGCAGAAGATGCGTACCCACTTCCACCGCTTCATGAAGCGTGTGCATGAGGAAATGCGCACGCTCAAGGGCGAGAAGAACCCGCTGACCATCATCGGTAAGCGCTTCGCCGACGAGGCGCGGGTGATCTGCTTCGACGAGTTCTTCGTCAGCGACATCACCGACGCGATGATCCTCGCCACCCTGCTGGAAGAACTGTTCAAGAACGGCGTATCGCTGGTGGCGACCTCCAACATCGTGCCGGACGGCCTGTACCGTGACGGTTTGCAGCGCGCGCGCTTCCTGCCGGCCATCGCTCTGCTCAAGCAGCACACCGACATCGTCAACGTCGACAGCGGCGTCGACTATCGTCTGCGTGCCCTGGAGCAGGCCGAGCTGTTCCACTTCCCGCTCGGCCCGGCCGCCGAGGAGAGCCTGCGCAAGAGCTTCCAGAGCCTGCTGCCGGACTGCACGCACATGGTCGAGAACGAGGCGTTGATGATCGAGAATCGCGCGATCAACGCCGTGCGCGTGTGCGAAGACGTGGCCTGGTTCGAGTTCCGCGAGCTGTGCGACGGCCCGCGTAGCCAGAACGATTACATCGAGCTGGGCAAGCTGTTCCATGCGGTGATCCTGGCCAACGTCGAGCAGATGGGCGTCGCCAAGGACGACATGGCGCGGCGCTTCATCAACCTGGTGGATGAGTTCTACGACCGCAACGTCAAACTGATCATCTCTGCCGAGGTGGAGTTGAAGGATCTGTACATCGGCGGCCGACTGAACTTCGAGTTCCAACGCACCCTGAGCCGCCTGCTGGAGATGCAGTCGCACGAGTTCCTCTCGCGCCCGCACAAGCCCTGATAGGCCATATGAGAAAGGCGACCCGCAGGTCGCCTTTTTCATATTCAGGAATTGCTCAGCGGCTGGCCAGCTGCTTTTTCTGCTGGTCGAGCAGACTTTGCGCGCGGGCCACTTCGAGCGCTTCCATGGCGCTGATCGGTTTGATCGCCACGGCTTGCTGCAGGTGCTCGATCGCCTTGCCTTGCTCATCATCGCCATACACATAGCCCAGGGCGTTGGCGTATTCGTAATGGCCGATCGGCAAATCGTCACGCGCCTGGAAGCTGCGTTTGAAGTAGCTTTCCATCTTGTCGGCGCTGACCCCGTAGGTCATCTTGCCGACCAGTTTGCCGACCTTGCGGATCACACCGGCCTCATAGCCACCATAGAGCGCTAGGGCGAACGGCTGCTGTGGCTGTTTGGCCAGCAGGGCGTCCAGTTCTTGCGGAATCTGCGAGGTGTAGCCGCGCTTGAGCACGACCGGTACGGACAGTTCCTCGCCCAGACGTGCCTTGGCGTAGGTACGACCGAACTGGGCGACGATATCGGCCTGTACCAGGTCGCCGGCCTGATCCGTGTAGGCGATCACCTCTTCGAGCAGGCGGTGTTTCTCGGCCTGATCCGGCACCAGGAACATGGCGTAGATGACCTGGGCGAAGAGGGCGGGTACCTGGCCGCCAACGCCGAGTGCCATGCCCTGTTTCTTCGCTTCGGCAAAGTCACCGCGGAACATCAGACGCCACACGTCCTGCAACTGCTGTGCATAGCGCTCGGCTTCCTCAGGCTTGCCGCTGAAGCCGGTGCCGGCGGCCACAGTCTTCTCCACGGCCTGAGGGTAGCGAGCGGCCATGTCCATGACCCATTTGGCGTCCGGGAAGGGGTAGTTGCCGAAGCCGCGAGTCAGCTGTGGCCAGGCCTGACGCAGCTTGTCGCCGCTGTAGTCGTAGGCGCTCTGATCGAAGGGGAAGGGTTTCCAGTTGTCAGCCGCCGCAGCACTGAGGCTGCAGACGGCAAGCAGGGCAAGCAATAGACGGCGCATGACGGTGAACCTGTTGTTGTTATGTACGGTTCCCGATCATAGGGCGCTGCTGCCGAGCGCCAACCTAACCAAGGGTGGGCTGGCGCGGTGCCTTCATCCGTCGCGGCTCGCTGCGTTCTGCTGCATGAACTGGCGGCGATACTGATTGGGCGACAGTTCGGTGTGCTGGCGAAACAGTCTGGCGAAGAAGCTGGCGTCGTCGTAACCGACCTCGTAGCTGATGGTCTTGATGCTCTTGCGGGTGGAGGAGAGCAGGCTCTTGGCGGTCTCGATGCGCAGGCGCTGCAGGTAATGCAGCGGTTTGTCGCCGGTAGCGCTCTGGAAGCGGCGCATGAAGTTGCGGATGCTCATGCCATGCTCGCGGGCCACGTCCTCGAAGCGAAACTTGTCGGCGTAGTGCTCTTCCAGCCAGTGCTGGATCTGCAGCACGGTAACGTCGTGGTGCAGTTTCTGCCCACCGAAGCCGATACGCCCTGGCGTGTAGCTGCGTTGCACCTCATAGAGAATGTCACGCGCCACGCCCTGGGCGACGCCCGCGCCGCAATAGCGTTCGATCAGATAGATGTACAGATCGCAGGCCGAGGTGACGCCGCTGGCGCAATACAGGTTGTCGGCGTCGGAGAGGTGCTTCTCCGGGTTGAGCAGCACCTTGGGAAAGCGCTCGGCAAATTCGCCGACGAAGCGCCAGTAGGTGGTCGCCTCCTTGCCGTCGAGCAGGCCGGCTTCGGCCATCCAGAATACGCCGCTGGCCTCGCCGCAAATGGCGGTGCCCGCCGCATGCTGGCGCCGCAGCCAGTCGAGCACCTGTGGGTAGCGCCTGCTCAGTGTCGCGAAATCGCCCCAGAAGGCCGGCAGGATGATCAGATCGCAGCTGTCCAGCCCGCCGTCCACTGGCACGTGAACCTTGCTGAAGCTGTCGACGGGGTGTCCGTCGGGGCTGACCAGATGGATCTCGAAGGGGGGCTCGAGGCCCAGGCCCTGCTGCTTGGCGTAGCGGACGCCGGCCATGTGGAAGAAGTCCTTGGCTTGTAGCAGGGTGGAGGCGAAGACGCCGTCGGTGGCGAGAACGCTGACTCGGCGCAGGTCGCTGCGCGGCTGGGTAGTAACCATGGGTATTGTTCTTATTTAAGGCTAAGTGGTCATCTGACGGCTGGATCGTCTTATTTTTTGGCGGTTGTGTCCAGTGCGACCAAGCGTTTGCTTGGCTAAAGTCGAGGGCTCTTCCCGTCAGCCCAGGCACAGGTGGCCGCATGATCCCCAGAACGATCTTCAGCTCCGAGCACGAACTGTTCCGCGACAGCGTGCGCAAGTTTCTCGAACAGGAGGCCGTACCTTTCCATCATCAATGGGAGAAGGACGGTCATATCGATCGAGCCTTGTGGAACAAGGCGGGCGAGGCCGGGATGCTGTGCTCGCACATCCCCGAGGAGTACGGCGGCATGGCGGCCGATTTTCTCTACAGCACCGTGGTGATCGAAGAAGTCGGGCGTCTCGGACTGACCGGTATCGGCTTTTCCCTGCACTCGGATATCGTCGCGCCCTACATCCTGCATTACGGCAGCGAGGCGCAGAAGCAGCATTACCTGCCCAAGCTGGTGAGTGGCGAGATGGTCACCGCCATCGCCATGACCGAGCCGGGCGCCGGCTCCGATCTGCAGGGCGTGAAGACCACTGCCGTGCTGGATGGCGACGAATACGTGCTCAATGGCTCGAAGACCTTCATCACCAACGGCTGGCTGGCCGATCTGGTGATCGTCGTGGCCAAGACCGATCCGAAGGCCGGCGCCAAGGGCACCAGTCTGTTTCTGGTCGAGGCCAACACACCGGGTTTCTCCAAGGGCAAGCGCCTGGAAAAGGTCGGCATGAAGGCACAGGACACCTCCGAGCTGTTCTTCCAGGATGTCCGCGTGCCCAAGGAAAATCTGCTGGGGCAGCCAGGCATGGGCTTCGCCTACCTGATGCAGGAGCTGCCGCAGGAGCGTCTGACCGTGGGTGTCGGCGCGCTGGCCTCGGCTGAGGCGGCGCTGAGATGGACGCTGGACTACACCCGTGAGCGCAAAGCGTTCGGCAAGGCTGTGGCGGACTTTCAGAACACGCGCTTCAAGCTCGCCGAGATGGCCACCGAGATTCAGGTGGGGCGCGTGTTCGTCGACCGCTGCCTGGAGCTGCATCTCAAGGGCAAGCTGGATGTGCCGACAGCGGCGATGCTCAAGTACTGGGGCACCGACCTGCAGTGCAAGGTGCTCGACGAGTGCGTGCAACTGCATGGCGGTTACGGCTACATGTGGGAATACCCGGTGGCGCGAGCCTGGGCCGATGCGCGGGTGCAGCGTATCTACGCCGGTACCAACGAGATCATGAAGGAGATCATCGCGCGCTCGCTGGTGTGAACGCAGCGACAGGCTGCGGGAAGGGCATGCGTGGGCTTGAATATCCGCCCACGCATCGTCCCGCCTGCCGCCTGTTCTTAAGGCGCTGGGTTGGGCTGTGCCTTGTGAATCGCCTCGATACCCGCGATCACCTCTTCGGAAAGCTTCAGTTCGGCACTGGCCAGGTTGCTGTCCAGTTGCTCCAGGCTGGTAGCGCCGATGATGTTGCTGGTGACGAAGGGCTGCGCGGTGACGAAGGCGAGGGCCATCTGCGCCGGATCCAGGCCGTGCTCACGGGCCAGGGCCACGTAGCGTGAACAGGCTGCTTCCGCCTGCGGGTTGGTGTAGCGGGCGAAGCGGCTGAACAGGCTGATGCGCGCTCCGGCCGGGCGGGCGCCACCTTCATACTTGCCGCTGAGCATGCCGAATGCCAGTGGTGAGTAGGCTAGCAAGCCGCACTGTTCGCGAATCGCCACTTCCGCCAGGCCCACCTCGAAGCTGCGATTGAGCAGGTTGTAGGGGTTCTGGATCGACACGGCGCGCGGCCAGCCGCGGCTCTCGGCCAGTTGCAGGAATTTCATCGTGCCCCAGGGCGTTTCGTTGGACAGGCCGATATGACGGATCTTGCCGGCTTTCACCTGCTCGTCGAGCACTTCCAGGGTTTCTTCCAGGGGCGTGAATTCGACGTCCTTATGCTTGTAATCGAGCTGGCCGAAGAAGTTGGTCGGGCGCTCCGGCCAGTGCAGTTGGTACAGATCGATCCAGTCGGTCTGCAGGCGCTTCAGGCTGGCATCCAGGGCGGTGACGATGTGCTGGCGATTGAACTTGAGCTGGCCGTCGCGGATATGGCTGATACCGTTGCCTGGGCCGGCGATCTTGCTCGCCAGGATCCAGTCGGCGCGGTCGCCGCGCTGCTTGAAATAGCTGCCGATGATTTGCTCGGTCTTGCTGTAGGTTTCGGCGCGCGGTGGCACCGGGTACATCTCGGCCGTGTCGATGAAATTGATGCCGCTGGCCTTGGCCCGCTCGATCTGGGCATGCCCCTCGCGCTCGCTGTTCTGCTCACCCCAGGTCATGGTGCCCAGGCACAGGGCGCTGACATCGAGGCCGGTTCGGCCTAGCTTGCGGTATTCCATGAGGTACTCCTTTGGCAAAAGGGCCATACAAGCAGGTTGAATTTTTTTTCGCAATCAGGATAATCCTCCACCTCTTTCTGCGGTGGAAGTGATGCGCCGCCTGCCGAAGAATCTTGCCGTACCGTGGACGCGCTGACCCGAGCCCCCGATAGCGTCCGTAGACGGCTGCCTTTGACTTGTCAAAGTACGCACTATTCAGTAAGATCCGCCGTCTATTTTTGCTGGGCGGCCCCTGAGGCTATAAAGAATGAAAACTTTTACTGCTAAACCGGAAACAGTAAAACGCGACTGGTTCGTCGTTGATGCTGCTGGCAAGACCCTGGGTCGTCTGGCCACCGAAATCGCGAGCCGTCTGCGTGGCAAGCACAAGCCTGAGTACACTCCTCACGTTGATACTGGCGACTACATCGTCGTGATCAATGCCGAGCAGGTACGTGTGACTGGTGCCAAGACCAGCGACAAAATGTACTACTCCCACTCCGGCTTCCCGGGCGGCATCAAAGAGATCAACTTCGAGAAGCTGATCGCTCGTGCTCCTGAGCGCGTGATCGAGACCGCGGTCAAAGGCATGCTGCCGAAGAACCCGCTGGGTCGCGACATGTACCGTAAGCTGAAGGTGTACAAGGGTGCCGCTCACCCGCACACCGCTCAGCAGCCCCAAGAACTGAAGATTTAACGGAATAGTTCATTATGTCGGCGACTCAAAACTACGGCACTGGCCGTCGCAAGACCGCAACCGCGCGCGTTTTCCTGCGTCCGGGTACTGGTAACATCTCGATCAACAATCGCACCTTGGACACTTTCTTCGGTCGCGAAACCGCTCGCATGGTCGTGCGTCAGCCGCTGGAGCTGACCGAGACAGTCGAGAAGTTCGACATCTTCGTCACCGTTGCTGGTGGTGGTGTCAGCGGTCAAGCCGGTGCCATCCGTCATGGCATCACCCGCGCTCTGATCGAGTACGACGAGACCCTGCGCAGCCCGCTGCGTAAAGCTGGTTACGTCACTCGCGACGCCCGTGAAGTCGAGCGTAAGAAAGTCGGTCTGCGTAAAGCGCGTAAGCGTCCGCAGTACTCGAAGCGTTAATCGCTACTACGCTTCTCAAAAGCGCCCAGTTTCCTTACGGAGCTGGGCGTTTTTTATGGGGCTGGCAAAATGCTGCGACAACGTGCCGCATACATACAGGCCGCGCCCGGCAAGGCTTTCGCGGTTCCCCTGGCGGGTAATTACCTTGTCAGAAAAGGGGCTTTTCTTTACCATTTGGCGAATTTTTTGCGCGGCCCGATATTTACTTAGTAGAGGCCTGAACAACAGGCCACAAAGCTGATGGGAGACGACTGAATGAGCAATGACGGCGTGAATGCAGGCCGGCGTCGCTTCCTGGTAGCGGCCACTTCCGTGGTGGGCGCTGCAGGGGCGGTAGGTGCTGCGACTCCGTTCGTGGGGTCATGGTTCCCCAGTGCCAAGGCCAAGGCGGCCGGTGCACCGGTGAAGGTGAACGTCGCCAAGATCGAGGCGGGTCAGCAGATGATTGCTGAGTGGCGCGGTCAGCCGGTGTTCATCGTGCGCCGTACCGAGGAGATCCTGAACAACCTCGCCAAGATCCACGATCGCGTGGCCGATCCGGAGTCCGCTGCCTCCGTGCAGCCGGCATACGTCGACAAGCAGACTCGCTCGATCAAGCCCGAGTTGCTGGTGCTGGTTGGTCTGTGCACCCACCTGGGTTGCTCGCCGTCCTTCCGTCCGGAAGTGGCGCCTGCGGATCTGGGGCCGGACTGGGTCGGCGGTTACTTCTGCCCGTGCCACGGTTCCCGTTACGACCTCGCCGGTCGTGTCTACAAGGCCCAGCCGGCTCCGCTGAACCTGCCGGTGCCGCCGTATAGCTACGAGACGGATGACGTCATCGTCATCGGTGTGGACCAGGAGAAGGCCTGATGAGCAAATTCATGGAATGGGTGGATGCGCGCTTCCCCGCCACCAAGATGTGGGAAGACCATCTCTCCAAATACTACGCCCCGAAGAACTTCAACTTCTTCTACTTCTTCGGCTCCCTGGCACTGCTGGTGCTGGTCAACCAGATCCTCACCGGTGTCTGGCTGACCATGAGCTTTACGCCGTCCGCCGAGGAAGCCTTCGCTTCCGTCGAATACATCATGCGTGATGTCGAGTACGGCTGGATCATCCGCTACCTGCACTCCACCGGCGCTTCGGCGTTCTTCGTGGTGGTCTACCTGCACATGTTCCGCGGTCTGCTCTACGGTTCTTACCAGAAGCCGCGCGAGCTGGTGTGGATCTTCGGCATGCTGATCTACCTGTGCCTGATGGCCGAAGCCTTCATGGGCTACCTGCTGCCCTGGGGTCAGATGTCCTACTGGGGCGCCCAGGTGATCATCTCGCTGTTCGGTGCCATCCCGGTCATCGGTGACGACCTGACCCAGTGGATCAGGGGTGACTACCTGATCTCCGGCATCACCCTGAACCGCTTCTTCGCCCTGCACGTGATCGCACTGCCGATCGTCCTGCTTGGTCTGGTGGTGCTGCACATCCTGGCACTGCACGAAGTCGGCTCGAACAACCCGGACGGCGTCGAGATCAAGAAGAAGAAGGACGAGAATGGCATCCCGCTGGATGGCATCCCCTTCCATCCGTACTACACCGTGAAAGATATCGTCGGTGTCGTGGTGTTCCTCTTCGTGTTCTGCGCCGTGGTGTTCTTCTTCCCGGAAATGGGCGGTTACTTCCTCGAGAAGCCGAACTTCGAACAGGCCAACCCGTTCAAGACCCCGGCTCACATCGCTCCGGTTTGGTACTTCACGCCGTTCTACGCGATTCTGCGCGCCGTACCGGACAAGCTGCTGGGTGTGATCGCCATGGGCGCCGCCATTGCCGTGCTGTTCGTGCTGCCGTGGCTGGATCGTAGCCCGGTCAAGTCCATGCGCTACAAGGGCTGGATGAGCAAGATCTGGCTGCTGATCTTCTGCGTCTCCTTCGTCATCCTCGGCGTTCTGGGCGTGCTGGCTCCGACTCCGGGTCGTACCCTGCTGTCGCAGGTGTGCACCATCCTGTACTTCGCGTACTTCATCCTGATGCCGTTCTACACCAGGATGGAGAAGACCAAACCGGTTCCGGAAAGGGTGACTGGCTGATGAAAAAGCTATTTGCTGCATTTGTATTCGCTGCGATGCCGGTACTGGCGTTCGCTGCTGGTGGTGAAGACGTGCACCTGGACAAGGTCGACATCGACCTGACCGACAAGGCTGCCATGCAGGACGGCGCACGTACCTTCGCCAACTACTGCATGGGCTGCCACTCGGCCAAGTTCCAGCGTTACGAGCGGGTTGCCAAGGATCTTGGCATCCCTGAAGAAGTGATGCTGGAAAACCTGGTCTTCACTGGCGCCAAGATCGGCGACCACATGAAGAACGGCATGCGCCCGGAAGATGCCAAGGTCTGGTTCGGTGCCGCTCCGCCCGATCTGACCCTGGTGGCGCGTGTGCGCGGTAACGATTGGCTGTACACCTACCTGCGCAGCTTCTATGCCGACCCGGCTCGTCCGTTGGGCGCCAACAACACCGTGTTCCCGAACGTCGGCATGCCGAACGTGCTGGTGGGCCTGCAGGGCAACCAGGTCATTGGTTGCAAGCAGGTTCAGGTGGTCACCGACGGCAAGAAGCAGTTCGACCCGCTGACCGGCGCGCCGATCACTCATGAAGCCTGTGATCAGCTGACCGTCGAGCCGAATACCGGCACCCTGAGCGAGGCCGAGTTCGACGACAAGATCAAGAACCTGGTGACCTTCCTGGCCTACTCGGCCAACCCGGTCAAGCTGGAGTCCCAGCGCATCGGCACCTACGTGCTGCTGTACCTGGCGTTCTTCTTCGTGTTCGCCTACCTGCTCAAGCGCGAGTACTGGAAGGACGTGCACTAAGCTGTCCGACCTGTCTTGAAGACCTGCGCGCCCTCCTTGGGCGCGTAGGTTTTTATAGCCTGCCATTTCTGGCGGCCCCCTGTGGTGCCGTCGCCTGCAACGTCAAAATTGCTTCCGGCAATTTTTTGCATTTCTGACCCATCAAAAAAGCGAGGAGGATCGCCATGGCGGTGACCAACCGGTTGACCTGCTACTCCGACCCCGCCGATCACTATTCCCATCGCGTGCGTCTGGTGCTCGCCGAAAAGGGCGTTAGCGTCGAGATCGTCGATGTCGAGTCTGGGCGGTGTCCGCCCAAGCTGGCTGAGGCCAACCCTTACGGTACCGTGCCGACGCTGGTCGATCGTGACCTGGCCTTGTATGAATCGTCCGTGGTCATGGAGTATCTGGACGAGCGTTATCCACATCCGCCGCTGTTGCCGGTCTATCCGGTGGCGCGCGCCAACAGTCGTCTGCTCATGCACCGCATTCAGCGCGACTGGTGTTCGCTGGTCGACCGTATTCTCGATGCGCGCAGCAAGGAGAGCGACAAGGCGCAAGCCCGCAAGGAACTGCGTGAGAGCCTGACCGGTGTCTCGCCCCTGTTCGCTGACAAGCCATTCTTTCTCAGTGAAGAACTGAGCCTGGTAGATTGTTGTCTGCTACCGATACTGTGGCGCTTGCCTTTGCTGGGGATCGAGCTGCCGCGACCTGCCAAGCCCCTGCTCGATTACATGGAACGCCAGTTCGCCCGGGATGCTTTCCGCGCGAGCCTTTCCCGTATCGAGCGAGACATGCGCTGAGGCGCGAGGAGAACCTCATGAATTCCAGTCGCCCTTACCTGATTCGTGCCCTTTACGAGTGGATCGTCGACAACGAGTGCACGCCCCACTTGCTGGTCAATGCGGAATATCCGGGGGTGCAAGTGCCTCCGGGTTTTGCCAGCGATGGCCAGATCGTGCTCAATGCCTCGCCCAGTGCCGTACGCCAGTTGCACATGGATAACCAGGCCGTGAGCTTCGAGGGGCGCTTCGGTGGCGTTGCGCACAGCCTCTATCTGCCGGTGCCGGCGATTCTGGCCATTTACGCCAGGGAGAACGGTCAGGGCATGGTCTTCGAGGCCGAAGCCCCTGCGCCATTGGCGGAAGACCACCAGGAGCCGGAAGATAACGGCCCGGACGATGGCGGCGAGCCGCCCCGCCCAAGCGGGCGGCCGAGCCTCAAGGTGGTCAAATAAGCTACCAGCAAGAGCAAAAAGGGCGCCCTGGGGCGCCCTTTTTACGTGCGATGCGGCTTGCAGCTCAGTTCGTGTACTCGAACAGGCGCACGACCCGCTGCACGCCCGATACGCTTTGCACCACGGCGGTTGCAGCATTGGCTTCGCTGCGATTGACCACGCCGAGCAGGTAGACGATGCCGTTTTCGGTGACGACCTTGACCTTGCTGCTCGGCACGCTGCTGTCAGCCAGCATCTGCGTCTTGATCTTGGTGGTCAGTAGCGAGTCATTACTGCGCGCGAGCAGTGAGGCGGGCTGCTGCACCTGCAGCTCGTTGTAGACCTTCTTCACGCCTTGCACGTTGCGTGCGCGCTGTGCAGCGAGATCCTTCAGTTCGGCGCGTGGCGTCTGGCCGGCAATCAGGATGACACCGTTGTAGGCGGTGACGATGATGCGCGAAGTCGGGCTGCTGAGGTCGGCATGCGCGTTACTGATGGCCGTGGCGACGTCCGGGCCGAGGAACTGGTCGTCGATCTTGTTGCCGATGCTGCGGCTGCCGCAGCCGGCCAGGGTCAGTACGAAGGCCAGGGTGGCCAGGATCAGTGCGGAACGCTTCATTCTTCACTCCCGAATAATTGGCTATCGATCAGGTCGCAGAGGCAGTGTATGGCCAGAAGATGAACCTCCTGGATTCGTGCGGTGACTTTCGAGGGGACGCGAATTTCCACGTCTTCCGGCAGCAGCAGCGAGGCCATGCCGCCGCCATCGCGGCCAGTCAGTGCGACCACGGTCATTTCGCGGTCGTGGGCCGCCTGGATGGCCTGGATGATGTTGGCTGAATTGCCGCTGGTGGAAATGGCCAGCAGCACATCGCCGGGCTGGCCCAGTGCACGAATCTGCTTGGAGAACACCTCGTTGTAGCTGTAGTCGTTGGCGATCGAGGTGATGGTCGAGCTGTCGGTGGTCAGCGCGATGGCCGGCAGGCTGGGGCGCTCGCGCTCGAAGCGATTGAGCAGTTCCGAGGAGAAATGCTGGGCATCGCCGGCCGAGCCGCCATTGCCGCAAGAGAGAATCTTGCCCTCGTTGAGCAGTGCCTGAACCATGATCAGGCTGGCGTGCTCGATGTAGGGAACCAGGACGTCCATGGCCTGTTGCTTGGTGTCGATGCTGGCCTGGAAGAGCTGGCGGATTCGGGATTGCATATCCATCGGTTAAAACCTTGCGTGTACGGCCGTCAGGTATCGAAGGCGTTCTTGATCCAGTCGAGGTGCGTGGTGTTGCCGGTGCTGATGGCGACCACATCGAAGCGGCAGGGGTGGCGAGCCCAGTTGGGATGCTGCTGGAGGAACATCTGCGCCGCGTTGATCAGCTTGTTGCGTTTGCGTGCATCGATGCTCCCCAGCGCGCCGCCCCAGGCGCTGTGACGACGGGCGCGGACTTCGGCGAATACTACTGTATCGCCATCAAGCATGACCAGATCGAGCTCGCCACACCGACAGCTCCAGTTCTGTTGGATCAGGCGCAGGCCGTTCCGTTCCAGATGCTCTCGGGCTGCCTGTTCGGCAGCCCGGCCCAAGTCGTTGTGTGCGCTCAATTGAGGCTGTCGGGGAGGCGTTGCACCTGGCCACCACGGAACTCGGCCCAGGGCAGTTGACGCTCGATACGTTGCGTCGCGTTCAGGCTGAGGGTGCCGGAGAGGCCATCGACGCGCGATTCCGGCAGGGCCTTGAGTTGGCCCAGACGCGGTGCCAGGCGATAGGCGTCGACGCCCATGGCATACAGACGGCCGAGGCTGCCGCCGGCCTGCGGCCACTGATTGCTCACCTGCTGGCGCAGTGGATCCTGCGCGTCCAGCAACCACGGCGTTTCGCAGAAGCGAATGCCTTCGAGATCCTGATACTGCGCCTGGCTGTGAGCGCCGGTGAACAGGTGCGAGGTAGCGTAGACCGGCACGTCACCGGCGTACTGGAAGGCCAGGGTGGGTTTGATCTGCTGGGCCTGTTGCGGGGTGGCGGCGAGGAAAATGAAATCGATGTCCTGGCGACGCGCCGGCTGTGCATCGAGGCTGGTACCCAGGGTGTTCTGCAGGCGACGGGCGCGGGCTTCGCTCTCGCGGAGCTGGAACAGGTCGGCGATCTGTCGGGCCAGTTCCACGGGCTGATCGACATGCTCGGCAGCGATCAGTGTGCCCCCTTGAGCCTGCCAGTTCTGGCGGAATGCATCGAGCACGCGATCACCCCACTCGCCGCGCGGTACCAAGGCCACGGCGCGGCGCATGCCATCGCTCCAGGCGCGGCGGGCGACTTCACGGGCTTCGTCCTCGGCTGCCAGGCCGAACTGGAACAGCTGCGCCGGGCCTTCCTGGGTCGCGTCGCTGTAGTTCAGCGCCAGGGTGGTGATGGGCAGTTGCTCGCGTTCGCTCAGCTGCTTGACCAGTGGTTTTTCCAGCGGGCCGACCACCAGTTGGATGCCGTCGGCCTGGGCCTGTTGATAGAAGGCGTCCAGCGAGCCGATGCGGGCGCTGTCGTAGAGCTTGATCTGCGGCGGATTCTGGCCGGCTTGTTCCGCCTGGAAGTGGGCGGCGAGGAAGCCGTCGCGCAGGGCGCGGGCGACGCTTGCCAGCTGTCCGTCCTGCGGCAGCAGCAGGGCGATGCGGGTCAGCGGCTGGCTGGCGAGCTCGCGCAGTTTGACCAGCGGGTCGGGCAGTTGCTGGGCGGCCGGATGTTGCGGGTTCTTCGCTACCCATTCGTCGATGGCGGCTTGCTGCTGCTCCAGGGTGGGTGCGCTCTTGGTGACGCGTGCCAGTTGCAGCCAGCCATTCAGGTCGTCGTCGGCGCCGCTGGCGGGCTGTGGGGGCAGGCTGGAAACCAGTGCCCAGATGCTTTCCTGGTTGTCATGCGCAGCCTGGCCGCTGAGCAGCGGGGCGATGAAGACGCGTTCGCGGGCAGCTGCGAGCACCTGGCCGTCGGCCTCGAGTGCGCGAGCGCGAACCAGTTGAGTGCGCGCTTGCTGTTCCACGGGGAGTTCTGCGAGACGTTCCAGGCTGGGGTGCTGCAGGGCCTGCAGGGCGCTCTTGGGCTGTTTGCGCGCCATCGCCAGCTCTGCACTGAGGGTGCTGGCGAAGATCTGCTGGGCAGGCTGCAGGCTCTTCAGGTCGACCTGTTCGAGAATCCGCGTGGCACGCGCGATGTCCTTCTGCTGATGGGCTTGGTCGGCTGCAGACAGGCGCAGCAGATTGGCCTGTTCCGGCTTGCTGTCGGCTGCCTGCTGCAGCATCTGCTCGATGCTGGCTTGCGGCGTGCGAGGCAGCTGGCCCAGGTTGTTGGCGGGCGAGTTGGCGCAGGCAGCGAGCAAGCCGGCCAGAAAGAGTGCTGAAAGTGGGCGCAGGCTAGCGATCATCGGGTCATCCTGATACTTGAGCAAAACGAGCGGCGATTGTACCCAAGGCCGGCAGACGGTGCGATGCCGCGCGGCGTTAACCCGTTAGAATGCGCACTCTTTCAATTAACGAGGTGTTTCCCGTGAGTCAGTCCGCCGTCACCAGCGTCCAGCCCGGCACCCTATACGTGGTCGCCACGCCGATTGGCAACCTGGACGACATCAGTGCGCGGGCGCTGCGTATCCTGCGCGAGGTCGCTTTGATCGCGGCGGAGGACACGCGCCACTCGGCCCGTCTGCTGCAGCATTTCGGCATTCCGACGCCATTGGCTGCCTGTCACGAGCATAACGAGCGCGATCAGGGTGGGCGCTTCCTGGCGCGATTGCAGGCTGGCGAGGATGTGGCGTTGATTTCCGATGCGGGAACGCCTTTGATTTCCGACCCGGGCTATCACCTCGTGCGCCAGGTGCGTGCTGCGGGTATCCCGGTGGTGCCGGTGCCGGGCGCTTGCGCGTTGATCGCTGCCCTTTCTGCTGCCGGGCTGCCGTCCGATCGCTTCATCTTCGAGGGTTTTCTGCCGGCCAAGGCGGCGGGGCGTCGTGCGCGTCTGGAGCAGGTTCGCGAGGAGCCGCGCACGCTTATCTTTTATGAGGCGCCGCACCGAATTCTCGAATCTCTGGAGGACATGCGCGACGTATTCGGTGGCGAGCGTCCTGCCTTGTTGGCGCGCGAGCTGACCAAGACGTTCGAGACCTTGCAAGGATTGCCGCTGGCTGAGCTGTGCCAATGGGTGGCTGCCGACAGCAATCAGCAGCGGGGTGAGTGCGTGGTGCTGGTGGCCGGCTGGCAGGCGCCGGAAGGTGAGGAGGCCGTCAGTGCCGAGGCCCTGCGAGTGCTCGACCTGCTGATGGCGGAAATGCCGCTCAAGCGTGCCGCTGCGCTGGCGGCTGAGATCACCGGAGTGCGCAAGAACCTGCTGTATCAGGTGGCCCTGGAGCGCAAGGGCTAGTGGTTGTGACGGCTGTCTCGCTTGCAGCTTGCCATCACGCCCGGTACCCTTGCCGGCGGAGAGTCGATCGGACAGTCGCTGCCTTCGCAAGAAGGGGGAGGAAAGTCCGGGCTCCATAGGGCGGAGTGCCAGGTAATGCCTGGGAGGCGTGAGCCTACGGAAAGTGCCACAGAAAATAACCGCCTAAGCGCTTCGGCGCCGGTAAGGGTGAAAAGGTGCGGTAAGAGCGCACCGCACGGCTGGCAACAGTCCGTGGCTAGGTAAACCCCACTCGGAGCAAGACCAAATAGGGTTCCATTGGCGTGGCCCGCGCTGGAACCGGGTAGGTTGCTAAAGACGTGCAGTGATGTACGTCGTAGAGGAATGACTGTCCTCGACAGAACCCGGCTTACAGATCGACTCTCCTCCCTCCTTTCTCTATTCGTGATGCGCTTCTAGTTCCCGCTCGTCTGATGCCGAAAAGATCTTACTCTTAAGAAATCACTTTAAGTTTGGATTTCAGCCTCAAGTAACGGCTGGAATTTATGTGGCAAATATCCTCTCGAGCGTCGTGTTTCTCCTCTCTTTCGTGAGCTAAATCTCCGTCCTGTAAGGATTTTTCCGTTCTGGCGCGCCTTGACGGTGGGGCGTACGCATTTCTATAGTGTGCGCGAGTGGTGGAAAGTGGCATGAAGTGGGTTTTTATGGGCATGGAAAGCTAATTACAGGGGAAGCGCAGCCGTGTTTCGCGGAGCTAACGCCATTAGTCTCGACGCCAAAGGGCGCCTCGCGATGCCGAGTCGGTATCGTGACGAGCTCGTTTCGCGTTGCAGTGGCCAGCTCATCGTGACCATCGATGCTGTCGACCCCTGTCTTTGCGTGTATCCCCTGCCTGAGTGGGAGCTGATCGAAAACAAGCTGCGCGAGCTGGCTTCCTTCCGTGAGGAGAACCGCCGCCTGCAACGTTTGCTGATCGGTAATGCGGTTGATCTGGAGCTCGACGCCAGTGGCCGTTTCCTCGTTCCTCCACGTCTGCGCGAATACGCCAAGCTGGATAAGCGAGCCATGCTCGTTGGTCAGCTGAACAAGTTTCAACTCTGGGATGAAGATGCCTGGAATGCTGTAGCCGAAGCCGACCTGGCCGCCATCAAGGAACCTGGCGCGCTTTCCGATGATCTCCGTGACCTGATTCTGTGACCATGACCGATAGCAGCTACCGCCATATCACTGTGCTGCTCGACGAAGCCGTCGAGGGTCTCGCCGTGCGCGCGGACGGTTGCTACGTGGATGGCACCTTTGGGCGTGGTGGGCACAGCCGGCTGATCTTGCACAAGCTCGGCCCAGGCGGGCGGCTGCTGGGGTTCGACAAGGATCCCCTGGCTATCGCGACTGGGGAAGCACTGGCGGCCGAAGACGGCCGCTTTGTCGTTGTGCAGCGTAGTTTTGCGGAACTTTCCGATGAGGCGGCTGTCCGCGGGCTGGCCGGCTCTATCTCGGGCATCCTGCTCGATCTGGGCGTGTCGTCGCCGCAGCTCGACGACCCCGAGCGTGGTTTCAGCTTCCTCAATGACGGGCCGCTGGACATGCGCATGAATCCGGATGTCGGCGTCAGCGCCGCTGACTGGATCGCCTCCGCCGACGAAGATGAAATCGCCCGCGTAATGAAGGATTACGGCGAAGAGCGTTTCGCCAAGCGCATGGCGCGCGCCGTGGTGCAGCGCCGTGCCGAGCAGCCGTTCACGCGCACCGCCGACCTGGCCAAGGTGCTGACCGATGCCAATCCAGCCTGGGAGAAGGGCAAGAACCCGGCGACCCGCGCCTTCCAGGGCATTCGTATTTACGTCAACAACGAATTGGGCGATCTCGAGCGTGGTCTCGAGGCGGCGCTGGACGCCTTGGAAGTGGGCGGTCGCCTGGTGGTGATCAGCTTCCACTCCCTGGAAGACCGCATCGTCAAACAATTCATGAAGCGTCAGGCCAAGGGCGAAGCCGACAAGCTGCCGCGCGACCTGCCGATCATTCCCAAGGCCTTCGAGCCGCGCCTGAAGCTGATCGGCAAACCGGTCTTCG
Source organism: Pseudomonas sp. FG29 (assembly GCF_057809355.1). NCBI lineage: Bacteria > Pseudomonadati > Pseudomonadota > Gammaproteobacteria > Pseudomonadales > Pseudomonadaceae > Pseudomonas > Pseudomonas sp. FG29. The sequence goes on from NZ_JBMDJU010000007.1 coordinate 85,916, forward strand.
CCAGTGACGCCGAGGTCAAGGCCAATCCGCGCTCGCGGAGCGCAGTGATGCGCATCGCGGAGAAGTTGCGATGAGCCGGCGCTTCGGCAAATCCATGCCCAGTGGCAGCCTGCTGCTGCTGGTGCTGTTCGTCGCCATTCTGGTGTCTGCTGTGGCGGTGTCCTACAGCGCTCACTGGAGCCGCCAATTGCTCAACGAGCTGTACGGCGAGTTGAGCGTGCGTGACAAGGCGCAGGCCGAGTGGGGCCGTTTGATTCTCGAACAGAGCACCTGGACGGCGCACAACCGCATCGAGGCCCTGGCCAGCGAGCAGCTCAAGATGCACATCCCCGATCCTGCCGCCGTGCGGATGGTGCAGCCGTGATCGGTCTCGAAGGCGCGCTCTATCCCTGGCGTTTCCGCCTGGTGCTGGCGCTGCTCGCCCTGATGGTCGGTGCCATTGCCTGGCGCATGCTCGACCTGCAGGTGCTCGACCATGACTTCCTCAAGGCGCATGGCGATGCGCGCAGCGTGCGGCATATCCCGATTCCCGCTCACCGTGGTCTGATCACTGACCGCAATGGTGAGCCGCTGGCTGTCAGTACGCCGGTCACCACGCTGTGGGCCAATGGCAAGGAACTGCAGGCTGGGCGTGACCAGTGGCCGGCATTGGCTGCTGCGCTCGGTCAGGAGCCGGCCGGTTTTGCCGCGCGCCTGGAGCAGAATAAAGAACGTGAGTTCATGTATCTGGTGCGCGGCCTGACGCCGGAGAACGGGCAGCGCGTGCTCGATCTCAAGGTGCCGGGTGTCTACGCCATCGAAGAGTTCCGCCGTTTCTATCCGGCTGGTGAAGTGGCGGCGCATGTCGTCGGCTTCACCGATATCGATGATCACGGTCGTGAGGGCATGGAGCTGGCTTACGAAGACTGGCTGGCCGGTGTGCCGGGCAAGCGTCAGGTGCTCAAGGATCGCCGTGGCAAGCTGATCAAGGACGTGCAGGTGGCGCAAAACGCCAAGGCCGGCAAGACGCTGGCGCTGTCCATCGACCTGCGCCTGCAATACCTGGCGCATCGCGAGCTGCGCAACGCGCTGCTGGAGAACGACGCCAAGGCCGGCAGTCTGGTGATGGTCGACGTCAAGACTGGCGAAGTGCTGGCGATGGTCAACCATCCCACTTACAACCCCAACAACCGTCGCAGCCTGACCCCGGCTGCGATGCGCAACCGGGCGATGATCGACGTGTTCGAGCCCGGCTCGACCATGAAGCCGCTGTCCATGGCGGCCGCTCTGGAAACCGGGCGCTGGAAGCCCAGCGATGTGGTGCAGGTCGGCAATGGCACGCTGCGCATCGGTCGCTACACCATTCGTGACGTGTCCCGCACCGAAGGGCCTGCGCTGGATCTGACCGGCATCCTGATCAACTCCAGTAACGTCGGCATGAGCAAGGTGGCCTTCGACGTCGGCGGCGAGCGTATCTACGACACCATGAGCAAACTCGGCTTCGGCCGTGATACCGGGCTGGGCTTTCCCGGTGAGCGTGTCGGCAATCTGCCCAATCATCGCAAATGGCGCGAGGCGGAGACGGCCACGCTGTCCTATGGCTACGGCCTGTCGGTCACAGCAGTGCAGCTGGCTCATGCCTACGCGACCCTGGCCAATGGCGGCGCGATGGTGCCGCTGTCGATGATTCGTATGGACAACCTGCCAGGCTCGATGCAGGTCGTGCCCAAGGATGTTGCGACCACTCTGCAAGGCATGTTGCAGCAGGTCGTCGAGGCGCCGCGTGGCGTCTTCCGTGCGCAGGTGCCTGGCTATCACGTTGCCGGCAAGAGTGGTACGGCGCGCAAGAACAGCGTCGGCTCCAAGGGCTATCGCGAGAACGCCTACCGCTCGCTGTTCGCCGGTTTCGCTCCCGCGCAGGATCCGCGCATTGCACTGGTGGTGGTGATCGACGAACCGGGCAAGGGCGCCTACTACGGCGGCCTGATCTCGGCGCCGGTATTCAGCAAGGTCATGGCCGGCTCGCTTCGCCTGATGAACGTAGCCCCGGACAACCTGCCGCCGCCGGAACAGAAGGTGGCCGCCACCACTCAGGGAGGGCGTAACTGATGCCCATGCCACTGAACCAATTGCTGCCGGCCGCCGAGAGCGCCGTGCTGGTACGCGAACTGACCCTGGACAGCCGCAAGGTACGCCCGGGTGACTTGTTCCTGGCCGTGCCCGGCACCCAGCAGGATGGTCGCGTACATATCGCTGATGCCATCGCGCGCGGCGCTGCTGCTGTTGCCTATGAAGCCGAAGGCGCGGCAGAAATGCATGCCGAGAGCGCCGTGCTGGTGCCGGTCAAGGGCTTGGCCGGCCAACTGTCGGCAATCGCCGGCCGCTTCTATGGCGAGCCGAGCCGTGCCCTGCATCTGGTCGGAGTTACCGGCACCAATGGCAAGACCAGCGTCAGCCAGTTGCTGGCCCAGGCACTGGATCTGCTCGGTCAGTCGTGCGGCATCGTCGGCACCCTGGGCAACGGTTTCTACGGTGCGCTGGAACAGAGCAAGCACACCACGCCTGACCCAGTCGGGGTGCAGTTCACCCTGGCTACGCTCAAGCAAGCCGGCGCCCGCGCGGTGGCCATGGAGGTTTCCTCCCATGGTCTGGATCAGGGGCGTGTCGCGGCGCTGGAATTCGACGTGGCCGTGTTCACCAACCTGTCACGCGATCACCTCGATTACCACGGCAGCATGGAGGCTTATGGCGCCGCCAAGGCCAAGCTGTTCGCCTGGGCGAATCTGCGCTGCCGGGTGATCAACCTCGATGACGCTTTCGGTCGCGAGCTGGCCGCGCAGGCGCACGAGTCGCGTCTGATCGGCTACAGCCTGGAGCGCTCCGAAGCCTACCTGTATTGCCGCGACGCGCAGTTCGATGACCATGGCGTGCGCGCCCATCTGGTCACGCCGCGTGGCGAAGGCGTGCTGCGCAGCAACCTGCTCGGTCGTTTCAACTTGAGCAACCTGCTGGCGGTGGTCGGCGCCCTGTTGGGCATGGATTACGCCCTCGACGAGATTCTCAAGGTGCTGCCGCAGCTGCAGGGCCCGGCTGGCCGCATGCAGCGTCTTGGTGGCGGCGACAAGCCTTTGGTGGTGGTCGACTACGCGCACACCCCGGATGCTCTGGAAAAGGTGCTGGAGGCCATGCGTCCGCACGTCGAAGGTCGTCTGCTCTGCCTGTTTGGCTGCGGTGGTGATCGTGATCGCGGCAAGCGTCCGTTGATGGCGGCGGTGGCCGAGCGTCTCGCCGATGAGGTGTGGGTCACCGACGACAATCCGCGTACCGAGACGCCGGCGCAGATCATCGAAGACATTCGCGCTGGCTTCAGCGCGCCAGAGAACGTGCAGTTCATTCACGGTCGCGGCGATGCCATCGCCCGGCTGATTGCCCAGGCCGCTGCCAGCGACGTATTGGTGCTGGCCGGCAAGGGCCATGAGGATTACCAGGAAATCATGGGTGTGCGTCAGCCGTTCTCCGATCTGAGTGAAGCGAACAAGGCCCTGGCGATTTGGGAGGCTGCTCATGCTTAAGCCCTGGCTGCTCAGCGAAGTCGCTGCCGACCTGAGCGCGCGCGTGATCGGCGCCGACGTGGCCTTTTCCGCTGTGGGCACCGACAGCCGTACCATCGCGCCGGGTCAACTGTTCGTGGCGCTGACCGGGCCGCGCTTCGACGGTCACGATTACCTGGCCGAAGTTGCTGGCAAAGGCGCCGTTGCCGCACTGGTCGAGCGTGAAGTGGCGAATGCGCCGCTGCCGCAATTACTGGTGGCCGATACCCGCCTGGCCCTCGGTCAGTTGGGGGCGCTGAATCGTCAGGCCTTCACCGGCGCGCTGGCTGCCGTTACCGGCTCCAGCGGCAAGACCAGCGTCAAGGAAATGCTTGCGTCCATTTTGCGTGCCGGCCTGAACGGCGCGGTGCTGGCGACCCGTGGCAACCTCAACAACGACCTGGGGGCGCCGCTGACCCTGCTGGAACTGGCGCCGGAACATCGTGCCGGGGTGATCGAGCTGGGCGCCAACCATGTTGGCGAAATCGCCTACACCGTCAGCCTGACTCGGCCGCAGGTGGCGATCATTACCAATGCCGGCAATGCCCACGTCGGTGAGTTCGGCGGTCCAGAAAAGATCGTCGAAGCCAAGGGCGAGATTCTCGAAGGCCTGCCGAGCGATGGCGTGGCCGTACTCAACCTGGATGACAAGGCCTTCGCCATCTGGCAGCGCCGCGCGGCCGGACGCAAGGTGCTGAGCTTCGCCCTGCGCGACAGCCGCGCCCACTTCCATGGCGCCGAACTGGATCGCGACGCACGCGGTTGCCAAGGCTTCACCCTGCGCAGCCCGATCGGCAGCGCGCGGATTCAGCTCAACCTGCTCGGCGAGCATAACGTCGCCAATGCCCTGGCCGCCTGTGCCGCCGCTCATGCCCTGGGCATGCCGCTGGTCGCCATGGTCGAAGGCCTGCAAAACCTGCAGCCGGTCAAGGGCCGCGCCGTCGCGCAGCTGGCGCCGAACGGCGTGCGGGTGATCGATGACAGTTACAACGCCAACCCCGTGTCGATGTGCGCGGCGGTGGATATACTCGCCGGTTTTTCCGGGCGCACCGTTCTGGTGCTGGGCGACATGGGTGAACTGGGCGAGTGGGCCGAACAGGGCCATCGCGATGTCGGCCGTCATGCCGCAGGGAAGGTCGATGCGTTGTATGCCGTCGGCCCGCTGATGCGTCACGCCGTCGAGGAGTTTGGCTCAAAAGGCCGCCACTTCGTCGATCAAGCCGAGCTGATCGCAGCGCTTCGCGCCGAACAGGCCGGCAGCACACTACTAATCAAGGGTTCACGCAGCGCAGCCATGGACAAGGTCGTGGCGGCGCTGTGCGACGTAGCTGGGGAGAATCACTAAATGCTGCTGCTGCTGGCGGAGTACCTGCAACAGTTCCACAAGGGCTTCGCGGTCTTTCAGTACCTGACCCTGCGCGGCATCCTCGGCGTGTTGACCGCCCTGGCGCTGTCGCTGTGGCTCGGTCCGTGGATGATCCGCACCCTGCAGGTGCGTCAGATCGGCCAGGCCGTGCGCAACGATGGCCCGCAATCGCACCTGTCGAAGAAGGGCACGCCGACCATGGGCGGCGCGCTGATCCTCACCGCCATCGCCGTCAGTACCCTGCTCTGGGCCGACCTGTCCAACCGCTACGTGTGGGTGGTGTTGGCCGTGACCCTGGCGTTCGGGGCCATCGGCTGGGTCGATGACTACCGCAAGGTGATCGAGAAGAACTCGCGCGGCCTGCCGAGCCGCTGGAAGTATTTCTGGCAGTCGGTGTTCGGCCTGGCGGCGGCCATCTTCCTTTATATGACCGCGCAAAGCCCGGTGGAAACCACCCTGATCCTGCCGCTACTGAAGGACATCAGCATCCCGTTGGGCGTCGGTTTCGTGGTGCTGACCTATTTCGTCATTGTCGGCTCGAGCAACGCGGTGAACCTCACTGACGGCCTCGACGGTCTGGCGATCCTGCCGACCGTGATGGTTGCCGGGGCGTTGGCGATCTTCTGCTATCTGTCGGGCAACATCAAATTCGCCGATTACCTGCTGATTCCCTACGTGCCGGGCGCCGGTGAGCTGATCGTGTTCTGCGCCGCGTTGGTTGGGGCCGGCCTCGGTTTCCTGTGGTTCAACACCTACCCGGCACAGGTGTTCATGGGTGACGTCGGTGCGCTGGCGCTCGGCGCTGCGCTGGGCACCATCGCCGTGATCGTCCGTCAGGAAATCGTGCTGTTCATCATGGGCGGCGTGTTTGTCATGGAAACCCTGTCGGTGATCATCCAGGTCGCCAGCTTCAAGCTGACCGGCAAGCGCGTGTTCCGCATGGCGCCGATCCACCACCATTTCGAACTCAAGGGCTGGCCCGAGCCACGCGTGATCGTCCGCTTCTGGATCATCACCGTGATTCTCGTGCTGATCGGCCTGGCCACCCTGAAACTGAGGTAATTGCGCGTGTCGTTGATCGCTTCCGACCAATTCCGCATCGTTGTCGGCCTCGGCAAGAGCGGCATGTCCCTGGTGCGCTTCCTGGCGCGTCAGGGCGTGCGCTTTGCCGTGGCCGATACGCGCGCGAATCCGCCGGAGCTGGAAACGCTCAAGCGTGACTATCCGCAAGTGGACGTGCGCTGCGGCGAGTTGGATGTGGACTTTCTCTGCCGCGCCTCGGAGCTCTACGTGAGTCCGGGCCTGGCCGTGGCGACTCCAGCGTTGGCCGAAGCGGCTGCACGCGGAGTGAAGCTGTCCGGCGACATCGACCTGTTCGCCCGCCATGCCAAGGCGCCGATCGTCGCCATCACCGGCTCCAACGCCAAGAGCACCGTCACCACCCTGGTCGGCGAGATGGCCGCAGCGGCCGGCAAGCGTGTCGCCGTGGGTGGCAACCTCGGTACGCCGGCGCTGGATCTGTTGGCCGACGATGTCGAGTTGTACGTGCTGGAGCTGTCCAGCTTCCAGCTGGAAACCACCGATCAGCTCAATGCCGAAGTGGCCACCTGCCTGAACATCAGCGAAGACCACATGGATCGCTACAGCGGGTTGCCGGCTTATCACCTGGCCAAGCACCGGATCTTCCGCGGCGCCCGGCAGGTGGTGATCAACCGTGACGATGCACTGTCGCGCCCGCTGATCGCCGATCAGGTGGACTGCTGGGAATTCGGCCTGGGCAAACCTGACTTCAAGCGCTTCGGCCTGCTCGAAGAGAACGGCGAGAAATCCCTGGCGTTCCGTTTTGAAGCGCTGTTGCCGGTGAGTGAGCTGAAGATTCGCGGCGCGCACAATCAGTCCAATGCCTTGGCGGCGTTGGCACTCGGTCATGCCGTCGGCCTGCCGATGGACGCCATGCTCGTCAGCCTGCGTCAGTTCGCCGGTTTGCCGCACCGCTGCCAGTGGGTCGGTGAGCGCGCTGGCGTTAACTATTACGATGATTCCAAGGCCACCAATGTCGGTGCCGCGCTGGCGGCCATCGAAGGCCTGGGTGCGGATATCGCCGGCAAGCTGGTACTGATCGCCGGTGGCGACGGCAAGGGCGCCGATTTCTCCGCGCTGAAACAGCCCGTCGCACGCTTCTGCCGAGCGGTGGTGTTGCTGGGCCGTGATGCCGAGCCGATCGCCGCCGCTCTGGGCGATGCTGCGCCGCTGGTGCGGGTAAGAACCCTCGAAGAAGCGGTGCAGCGCTGCAGCGAGCTGGCCGAGGCCGGTGATGCCGTGCTGCTCTCGCCGGCCTGTGCCAGCTTGGATATGTTCAAGAATTTCGAAGAACGTGGTCGCCTGTTCGCTCAGGCCGTGGGAGGGCTCGCCTGATGCTGGGCTTCCTGCGCGTTCGTCCGTCGCCGCTGCTGGGTCGCGGCCTGGATCTCGACTTCCCCATGCTGGCCGGCTGCCTCGGCCTGCTCGGCCTGGGCCTGGTGATGATCACCTCGGCTTCGTCCGAGGTGGCGGCAGCGCTGTCCGGCAACCCGCTGTACCACATGATCCGCCACATCATTTATCTGGTGATCGGCCTGGGTGTGGCTGGCGTGGTGCTGATGATCCCCATGAGCTTCTGGCAGCGCTACGGCTGGATGATGCTGCTGGCCGCCTTCGGCCTGCTGGTGCTGGTGCTGATTCCGGGGATTGGCCGCGAGGTCAACGGTGCGCGGCGCTGGATCGGCTTCGGCGCCTTCAACGTGCAGCCTTCGGAAATCGCCAAGGTCTTCGTCGTGGTCTATCTCTCCGGCTACCTGGTGCGACGCCAGGAAGAAGTACGCGAGAGCTGGATGGGCTTCTTCAAACCCTTCATCGTCCTGCTGCCGATGGCCGGCCTGCTGCTGCTGGAACCGGACTTCGGTGCCACCGTGGTGATGATGGGCTCGGCCATGGCCATGTTGTTTCTCGGCGGCGTCGGTCTGTTGCGCTTCGGCCTGATGGTGGCGCTGGCCGTGGGGGCGGTGTTCGTCCTGGTGCAGACCCAGGAATACCGCCTGCAGCGTCTGATCACCTTCACCGACCCCTGGGCCGATCAGTATGGCTCCGGTTACCAGCTGACCCAGGCGCTGATCGCCTTCGGCCGTGGCGAATGGTTCGGCGTCGGCCTGGGCAACAGCGTGCAGAAGCAGTTCTACCTGCCCGAAGCGCATACCGACTTCGTCTTCTCGGTGCTGGCGGAAGAGCTGGGCCTGGTCGGCTCGCTGCTGACCCTGGCGTTGTTCGTCTTCGTCTGCATACGCGGCCTGTACATCGGCCTGTGGGCCGAGAAGGCCAAACAGTTGTTCTCTGCCTACGTCGCCTACGGCCTGTCGTTCCTGTGGATCGGCCAGTTCCTGATCAACATCGGCGTGAATACCGGCCTGTTGCCGACCAAGGGCCTGACCCTGCCGTTCCTCAGCTACGGTGGTTCGTCCCTGGTGATCTGCTGCATCAGCCTGGCGATCCTGCTGCGTATCGAGTGGGAAAGCCGGCACGTGCTGGGTAATGAGGATGTTGAGTTCGACGAGTCGGATTTCGCCATCGAGCCGCCATCCTTTGTCCTCGAGGAGCCTCGCCATGCGCGGTAACGTCCTGATCATGGCCGGTGGCACTGGCGGGCACGTGTTCCCGGCGCTGGCCTGCGCGCGCGAGTTCCAGGCGCGTGGCTACAGCGTGCACTGGTTGGGCACGCCGCGTGGCATCGAGAACGAGCTGGTGCCGCAGGCGGGTCTGCCGCTGCACCTGATCAACGTCAGCGGCCTGCGTGGCAAGGGCAAGCTGTCCCTGCTCAAGGCGCCATTCCAACTGCTGCGCGCATTGCTGCAGGCACGCCGCATCTTGCGTGAGCTGCAACCGGTGTGCGTGCTCGGCATGGGCGGTTACGTTACCGGGCCGGGTGGCCTGGCCGCACGCATGGCGGGTGTGCCGTTGATCATTCATGAGCAGAACGCCGTGGCCGGTACTGCCAACCGCTTGCTGTCGCGTATTGCCACACGCATCTGCGAGGCCTTCCCGAATACCTTCGCTTCCTCCGCCAAGCGCCGTACCACGGGTAATCCGGTGCGTGAGGAACTGTTCCTGGAGACGCCGCGCGAGCCACTGGTCGGACGCAAGCCGAAGCTGCTGGTGCTCGGCGGCAGCCTGGGCGCCGAGCCACTGAACAAACTGCTGCCCGCTGCGCTGGAAAAACTGCCTGGCGATATCCGTCCGCAGGTCTTCCATCAGGCTGGCAAGCAACACGCCGAGATCACCGCGGAGCGTTATCGCGATGCTGCGGTCGAAGCCGAGGTCGCGCCCTTCATCAAGGACATGGCGCGCGCCTATGGCTGGGCCGACCTGGTGATCTGCCGCGCCGGTGCGCTGACCGTCAGCGAGCTGGCCGCCGCCGGCCTGCCCTCGATGCTCGTGCCGCTGCCGCACGCCATCGACGATCACCAGAGCCGCAATGCCGAATACCTGGCGAAGGAGGGCGCTGCCGTTCTCCTTGCGCAACATGCCACTGACGCGGCCAAGCTCGCCGCGCAGCTCACCGAGGTTCTGATGCACCTGGAAAAACTCACTGCCATGGGCGCCACCGCGCGCCGCCTGGCCAAGCCTGATGCCACCCGCACGGTGGTCGACATCTGCCTGGAGGTGGCCCGTGGCTAAGTCTCCCGCCGCCGTCAAGGCTGAAGTCCGGCGCATGCGCCGCATCCGCCGCATCCACTTCGTTGGCATCGGTGGTGCCGGCATGTGCGGTATCGCCGAAGTGTTGATGAACCTGGGCTACGAAGTGTCCGGCTCCGACCTCAAGGCTTCGGCCGTGACCGAACGCCTGGAAAACTTCGGTGCCACCATCTTCATCGGTCACCGCGCCGAGAACGCCGAGCAGGCCGACGTACTGGTGGTCTCCAGCGCCATCAACACCGCCAACCCGGAAGTGGCCACTGCCCTGGAACGCCGCATTCCGGTGGTGCGCCGCGCCGAGATGCTCGCCGAGCTGATGCGCTATCGCCACGGTATCGCCGTCGCCGGTACCCATGGCAAGACCACCACCACCAGCCTGCTGGCCTCGGTGTTCGCCGCTGGTGGCCTGGATCCGACCTTCGTCATCGGTGGCCGGCTGAATGCCGCTGGCACCAATGCCCAGCTCGGCTCCAGCCGCTTTCTGATCGCCGAAGCCGACGAGAGCGACGCCAGCTTCCTGCACCTGCAGCCGATGGTTTCGGTGGTCACCAATATCGACGCCGACCACATGAGTACCTATGGCGGCGACTTCAATGTACTGAAGAAGACCTTCATCGAATTCCTGCACAACCTGCCGTTCTATGGCCTGGCCGTGCTCTGCGTGGATGACCCGGTGGTGCGCGAGCTGCTGCCGCAGGTCGGTCGCCCCACCGTGACCTACGGTTTTGCCGAAGACGCCGACGTGCGCGCGATCAACGTGCGTCAGGAAGGCATGCGCACCCATTTCACCGTGCTGCGCCCGGACTGCGAGCCGCTCGATGTGTCGGTCAACATGCCGGGTAACCACAACGTGCTCAATGCGCTGGCGACCATTGCCATCGCCACTGATGAAGGCATCGACGACAGCGCCATCGTCGCCGGTCTGTCGGGCTTCCAGGGCGTCGGTCGGCGCTTCCAGGTCTACGGCGAACTGCCGGTGGATGGCGGCAGCGTGATGCTGGTCGACGACTACGGTCATCACCCGCGCGAAGTCGCTGCCGTGATCAAGGCCGTGCGCGGTGGCTGGCCGGAGCGCCGTCTGGTGATGGTCTATCAGCCGCACCGTTACAGCCGCACCCGCGATCTGTACGACGACTTCGTGCAGGTGCTCGGCGAATCCAACGTGCTGTTGCTGGTTGAGGTGTACCCGGCCGGCGAGGAGCCGATTCCCGGTGCCGACAGCCGTCAGCTGTGCCACAGCATCCGTCAGCGCGGTCAGCTCGACCCGATCTACGTCGAGCGTGGCGCAGATCTGGCGCCGCTGCTCAAGCCGCTGCTGCGTGCCGGCGACATCCTGCTGTGCCAGGGCGCGGGCGATATCGGCGCGGTGGCGCCGCAACTGATCAAGCACCCATTGTTCGTCGGGGAGTCGAAATGAGTTTGCACAGTACCCTCGATCCCAAGGCCTTCGGTCGTGTCGCCGTGCTGTTCGGCGGCAAGAGCGCCGAGCGTGAGGTGTCGCTGAAATCCGGCAATGCCGTGCTCAGCGCCCTGCAGGCGGCTGGCGTGGACGCCTTCGGCATCGACGTGGGTGATGACTTCCTGCAGCGCCTTGCCAGCGAGAAGATCGACCGCGCCTTCATCGTGCTGCATGGCCGTGGTGGCGAGGATGGTTCCATGCAGGGCCTGCTCGAATGCGCCGGCATTCCCTACACTGGCAGCGGCATCCTGGCCTCCGCCCTGGCCATGGACAAGCTACGCACCAAGCGCGTGTGGCTCAGCCTCGGGCTGCCGACGCCGAATCATGCCGTATTGGCCAGCGAGGCCGATTGTCACGTCGCCGCGACTGAACTGGGCTTCCCGCTGATCGTCAAACCGGCCCATGAAGGTTCGAGTATCGGCATGGCCAAGGTGGAATCCCTGGACGCCCTGATCGCCGCCTGGCAAGACGCCGCGCGCTATGACAGCCAGGTGCTGGTCGAGCAGTGGATCGCCGGCCCGGAATACACCATCGCCGTGCTGCGTGGCCAGGTGCTGCCGCCCATCGGCCTGGGTACACCGCACACTTTCTACGACTACGAAGCCAAATACCTGGCCGATGACACCCAGTACCGCATCCCCTGTGGCCTGTCGGCGGAGAAGGAAGCCGAGCTGAAAGACCTTACCGCGCGTGCCTGCGAAGCCGTGGGCACCCAGGGCTGGGCGCGCGCCGACGTGATGCAGGACGCCAACGGCCAGTTCTGGCTGCTGGAAGTGAATACCGTACCGGGCATGACCGATCACAGCCTGGTGCCGATGGCCGCGCGTGCCGCCGGTCTGGATTTCCAGCAGCTGGTGCTGGCGATCCTGGCCGACAGCGTCGAGGCGAGGGGTTAAGTCATGGTCACGGCCGTGCGTCATCAGGACTCGCTGAGGGCTCCGCTACGCGGCAAGCCCGTGCCGCGTGGCGCCAGCCGTCTGGTGGCCAAGGAGCCGGTGCGCCTGCGTCTGCCCAAGGCGGATTTTTCCTGGGCGGGCCGCTTGCTCTGGCCGCTGGTGCTGGTTGGCCTCGGCTTCGGTGCCTACGAAGGCGCGCAGCGCCTGCTGCCGTACGCCGACCGTCCGATTGCGCGCATCAGCGTGCAGGGCGACCTGGCCTATGTCAGCCAGGAAGCGGTGCAGCGGCGTATTGCGCCCTTCACCCAGGGCAATTTCTTCAGCGTCGACCTGCGCAGCATGCGTGAGGAGCTCGAGCGCATGCCCTGGATCGCCCACGCCGAAGTGCGCCGCGTATGGCCGGATCAGATCGATGTGCGTCTGGAAGAACAGCTGCCCATCGCCCGTTGGGGTGACGAGGCGCTGCTCAACAACCAGGGCCAGGCGTTCGCGCCGCAGGAACTGAACAACTATCAGCACCTGCCGCAGCTGTCCGGCCCGCAACGCGCGCAACCGCAGGTCATGCAGCAGTACCAGATCCTCAGTCAGTTGCTGCGGCCGATGGGCTTTACCGTGGTTGGGCTGCAGTTGCGCGAGCGTGGCAGCTGGTTCCTCTCGGCCACCGAGAATGCCAGCGGGCAACGCATCGAGATGCTGTTGGGGCGTGATCACATCGTGGAAAAAATGCGTCGGTTCGCGGCTATCTACGAGCGCGAGCTGAAAGAACAGAGCGCGAACATCGCGCGCATCGACCTGCGTTATGCCAACGGCCTGGCCGTGGCCTGGCGTGAGCCGGTGGAGCCGGCTGCGGCCGAGCAGAAAGTGAATTGAGAAGAGGCAGGACACTATGAGTAGCGCGCAAAGCGGCAAGATGATCGTCGGCCTGGACATCGGCACCTCCAAGGTGGTGGCGCTGGTGGGCGAGGTGACGAGCGATGGCCAGCTGGAAATCGTCGGCATCGGCACTCATCCGTCGCGCGGGCTGAAGAAGGGTGTGGTGGTCAACATCGAGTCCACCGTGGCGTCGATTCAGCGTGCTGTCGAAGAGGCGCAGCTGATGGCCGGCTGCCGCATCCACTCGGCGTTCGTCGGCGTCGCCGGCAATCACATCCGTAGCCTCAACAGCCACGGCATCGTCGCCATTCGCGACCGTGAAGTCAGTGGCGCCGATATCGAGCGCGTGCTCGACGCAGCCCAGGCCGTGGCCATCCCGGCAGATCAGCGGGTGCTGCACACCCTGGCGCAGGACTACGTGATCGACAACCAGGAAGGCGTGCGCGAGCCGCTGGGCATGTCGGGCGTGCGTCTGGAGGCCAAGGTGCATGTGGTCACCTGTGCCGTTAATGCCGCGCAGAACATCGAGAAGTGCGTGCGCCGCTGCGGTCTGGAAGTCGACGACATCATCCTCGAGCAACTGGCCTCGGCCTATTCGGTACTGACCGAGGACGAGAAGGAGTTGGGCGTGTGCCTGGTGGACATCGGCGGTGGTACGACCGATATCGCCATCTTCACCGAGGGTGCGATTCGCCACACCGCAGTCATTCCGATTGCCGGTGACCAGGTCACCAACGATATCGCCATGGCCCTGCGTACGCCGACCCAGTACGCCGAGGAAATCAAGATTCGCTACGCCTGCGCCCTGGCCAAGCTGGCTGGTGCCGGCGAAACCATCAAGGTGCCCAGCGTCGGTGATCGTCCGCCGCGCGACCTGTCGCGCCAGTCTCTGGCCGAAGTGGTCGAGCCGCGTTACGACGAGCTGTTCACCCTGATCCAGGCCGAGCTGCGTCGCAGCGGCTATGAAGACCTGATTCCCGCCGGCATCGTCATGACCGGCGGCACGGCGAAGATGGAAGGCGCAGTAGAACTGGCCGAGGAGATCTTCCACATGCCGGTGCGCTTGGGCGTGCCACATAGCGTCAAGGGCATGGGCGATGTGGTGCGCAACCCGATCTATTCGACCGGTGTGGGGCTGCTGTTGTACGGGCTGCAGAAGCAGCACGACGGCATTTCCATGTCGGTTGGCAGTCCTTATCAGGACGAAGGCAAAACCCCGGTACTCGAGCGCATCAAGCGCTGGGTACAAGGCAATTTCTAATTTTGCAGTAGGCGTTACACAACTAGAAAGGAAGGAGAGGGATCATGTTCGAATTGGTAGATAACGTTCCACAAAGCGCGGTGATCAAGGTCATCGGAGTCGGCGGTGGCGGCGGCAACGCGGTCAACCACATGGCGGTGAGCAACATCGAGGGCGTCGAGTTCATCTGCGCCAACACCGATGCTCAAGCGCTGAAGAACATCGGTGCACGCACCGTGCTGCAACTCGGCCCGGGCGTGACCAAGGGGCTGGGCGCAGGCGCCAACCCGGAAGTCGGCCGTCAGGCCGCGCTGGAAGACCGCGAGCGCATCGCTGAAGTCCTGCAGGGCACCGATATGGTGTTCATCACCACCGGCATGGGTGGTGGTACCGGTACCGGCGCTGCGCCGGTGATCGCCGAAGTGGCCAAGGAGCTGGGCATCCTCACCGTTGCCGTGGTGACCCGTCCGTTCCCGTTCGAAGGCCGCAAGCGCATGCAGATTGCCGACGAAGGCATCCGTGCGCTGTCCGAGAGCGTCGACTCGCTGATCACCATTCCCAACGAGAAGCTGCTGACCATCCTCGGCAAGGACGCCAGCCTGCTGTCCGCCTTCGCCAAGGCCGATGACGTGCTGGCCGGCGCCGTGCGCGGTATCTCCGACATCATCAAGCGTCCGGGCATGATCAACGTCGACTTCGCCGACGTGAAAACCGTGATGAGCGAGATGGGCATGGCCATGATGGGCACCGGCTGCGCCAGCGGTCCGAACCGTGCGCGTGAAGCGACCGAAGCGGCCATCCGCAACCCGCTGCTGGAAGACGTCAACCTGCAGGGCGCGCGTGGCATCCTGGTGAACATCACTGCCGGCCCGGATCTGTCCCTGGGTGAATACTCGGACGTGGGTAACATCATCGAGCAGTTCGCCTCCGAGCACGCCACCGTTAAGGTCGGCACCGTGATCGACGCCGACATGCGCGACGAACTGCACGTCACCGTGGTCGCTACCGGCCTCGGCGCGCGCATGGAAAAACCGGTCAAAGTGGTCGACAACACCGTTCAGGTCGCAGCCAGCCAGCCGGTTGCCCAGCAGCCTGTTAGCCAGCCGCGCGGCGAGCAGTCGGTCAACTACAAGGACTACGAGCGTCCGACCGTGCAGCGCCAGAGTCACGGCGGCGCGGCCACCGCAGCCAAGCTCAATACCCAGGACGATCTCGATTACCTGGATATTCCGGCTTTCCTGCGTCGCCAGGCTGATTGATGGAATGTATCAGGACTATATGGGTGATTGGTGTTCAGCAAAGGTCGGTTCTGCTATCATCCCCGACCATTGTTGAAAACAGTTCGCAACTAGCGATATAGCGGCCAAGCCATGATCAGACAACGCACCCTGAAGAACATCATCCGTGCCACCGGCGTTGGCCTGCATTCGGGGGAAAAGGTTTACCTGACCCTGAAGCCGGCTCCGGTGGATACCGGTATCGTGTTTCGTCGTACCGATCTCGACCCGATCGTGGAAATCCGCGCATTGGCCGGGAATGTCGGTGAAACCACCATGTCGACCACGCTGGTCAATGGTGATGTCAAGGTGGATACGGTAGAGCACCTGCTTTCGGCCATGGCAGGCCTGGGCATCGATAACGCCTACGTCGAGCTCTCCGCATCCGAAGTACCGATCATGGATGGCAGTGCTGGCCCATTCGTATTCCTGATTCAATCCGCTGGCCTGCAGGAGCAGGAAGCGCCGAAGAAGTTCATCCGCATCCTGCGAGAGGTCACCGTGGAGGAGGGCGACAAGCGCGCCACCTTCATACCTTTCGACGGCTTCAAGGTGAGCTTCGAGATCGACTTCGATCACCCCGTGTTCCGCAATCGCACGCAGAGCGCCAGTGTGGATTTCTCCAGCACGTCTTTCGTCAAGGAAGTCAGCCGGGCCCGCACCTTCGGCTTCATGCGTGATATCGAGTTCCTGCGTTCGCAGAACCTGGCACTCGGTGGCAGCGTGGAAAACGCTATCGTGGTCGACGAGTATCGTGTACTCAACGAAGACGGCCTGCGTTACGAGGACGAATTCGTCAAACACAAGATTCTCGATGCCATCGGTGACCTGTACCTGCTGGGTAACAGCCTGATCGGCGAGTTCAAGGGCTTCAAGTCCGGTCACGCACTGAACAACCGTTTGCTGCGTACCCTGATCGAGCAGACCGATGCCTGGGAAATGGTGACCTTCGAGGACGCCAAGCTCGCGCCGATCTCCTACATGCGCCCGGTAGCGGCCGTGTAAACACCCTCTTTCTTGCTTTTATTCAGGCCACCTTCGGGTGGCCTTTTTTATGCTCGGGCATTTTGCGAGTGGTCGTGTCAGAGGGAGTCGTCGATTTGGCGTCAGTTTTTCAGACGAGCGGCCGACGGCTCAGTCCGCTTCGCCGGTGTGACTGGCCAGACGCTGCAAAGCCGCGCGCAGCCTGGGGTCGCTGATCCCTTCTGCGCTGGCCTGGATGTTCTCGGAGGCCGCCTTGGACAACCGAAGGGTGCGACCGGTTCCACGACTATGACCGCTTTGCGGTTGCACCTTGAACAGGATTTTCGTTAAGGTCGCGAACTCTTCCAGCGCCTGCAGCTGCCTTTGCAGCCGGCGCTGCTGGTAACGCAATCGCGTTGCCCAGTGACCATCGGTCACGATCAACAACAGGCAGCCTCCGCGCCAGGACGCGACATGACAGTGTTCACGGGCGGCAGGTTGTAGCTGGCTTTCGACAAGACGCTGCAGATGAGCGAGGCGCTGAGCCTCGTTGAACAGCGCTTTCAGGGGCTTGGCTTCGCGTAACAGCGTGGCGGGCGCCTGAGCCGGCAAGGGACGAAACGACATGGCAGGAAGCCTTGAGCTGCGGAGACGTCATGGTAGCAGAGCGTGCTACCCGCTTGTGCTCCGCCATTATCAGGCCACGGGAAACACTGGCACTGGCCGCCACGAACGCCCCATTCCGGGCTGTTCGCTGGCGCAACAGGTCATTGGCGAAGTGGTTTTCAAGGGGCCTGTCAGGGGAAACCATGCACATCATCTTGCTCAACAGTCGACAGGGCTCGGCTCGTACCATCCATCTCAATCTGCGCTGGCTGTCGCTGGCCGCACTGCTGACGGTTTCACTGAGCCTGGCGGCTGGCGCTGCGCTGGGCGCCAAGTGGTTCAAGGCTGCGCCGCTGTCTGACAGTCGCCTGGCCGCCGCGCTCGATGAGCAGCGCCAGCAGGTCGGTGCGGTGCGTGAAGATGCGCAGCGGCAACTGGATGCCTTCGCCGCCCATGTCGCCGAACTGCAGGCCCGCCTGACCCGCCTCGATGCCCTGGGTGAGCGCCTGACCGAATTGGCTGATATCGATTCCAGCGAGTTCGACTTCTCGCTGAACGTCGGCCAGGGCGGTGCCGAGGATGCCCTGGGCGCTTCCGCCTATGCGCCCCCGCCGTTCATGAATGCGCTCGACGAGCTGGCCTTGCGCGTGGACAGCCGCGAACAGCAACTGGAAGTGCTGGAGCAACTGCTTGGCGAACGCCGCATGAACGAAGCTGAAACCCTCTCCGGGCGGCCGGTATTGCAGGGCTATATCTCGTCACCCTTCGGTCGTCGCGTGCATCCGTTGACCGGCCGCGTCAGCGTGCACAAGGGCATCGACTTCGCTGCCAAGCGCGGCAGTGACGTGGTAGCGGTCGCTGCTGGCGTGGTGACCTTCTCGGGGCGCAAGAATGGCTACGGCAACGTGATCGAGCTCAGTCACTCCGATGGCTACACCACGCTGTATGCGCACAACCGCAGCAACAGGGTGCAGGTAGGTGATCTGGTGCAGCGTGGCCAGGCCATCGCCGAGGTCGGTAGCACCGGACGCTCGACGGGCGCGCACGTGCACTTCGAGGTCAGCAAGGACGGCCACCCGGTCAATCCGACGCTGTATATCGCGCGCAACAGTGGCGTGGAGTGAGGCCGTGCCACTTTGCCGCGGTCTTGAATTAGCCTTTCGCCATCCCCATCTAGAACGCCGAAGTGATGCACCGTGAAGCGCTGGGTGCGCTGCGCTGAGCAGAACACCCGCGCCATCGTGTGCCGAGAACGTCGCTTTCCTCCCGGGTTTTTCCGGGTAGAATGCCCCTTCGTCCGCAGCCATGCTGGCTGCCAGGTCGTCATTGACGGCGGCCTCCATCCATTCGCCGGAAGACCCTGCCGATATGTTTGCGCCTTTGTTGAAAAAACTTTTCGGAAGCAAGAATGAGCGTGAAGTCAAACGCATGCTCAAAGCGGTGCAGTCCGTGAACGCCCTGGAAGAGCAGATGATCGCGCTCTCGGACGAGCAGCTGCGGGGCAAGACCGGAGAGTTCAAGGCTCGTCTGGCCAAGGGCGAAACCCTCGACCAGATCCTGCCAGAGGCCTTTGCAGTGGCCCGCGAGGCCGGCAAGCGTGTGATGGGCATGCGTCACTTCGACGTACAGCTGATCGGCGGCATGACCCTGCACGAAGGCAAGATCGCCGAGATGCGCACCGGTGAGGGCAAGACCCTGGTGGGTACTCTGGCCGTCTACCTCAATGCACTGTCCGGCAAGGGCGTGCACGTGGTGACCGTCAACGAATACCTGGCACGCCGCGACGCCAACTGGATGCGTCCGCTGTACGAATTCCTCGGCCTGTCCGTCGGTATCGTCACTCCCTTCCAGCCGCCGGAAGAGAAGCGCGCCGCCTATGCCGCCGACATCACCTACGGCACCAACAACGAATTCGGTTTCGACTACCTGCGCGACAACATGGCCTTCAGCCTGGAAGACAAATTCCAGCGCGAGCTGAATTTCGCCGTGATCGACGAAGTCGACTCCATCCTCATCGACGAAGCCCGTACGCCGCTGATCATCTCCGGTCAGGCCGAGGACAGCTCCAAGCTATACATCGAGATCAACAAGCTGATCCCGCGCCTCAAGCAGCACATCGAGGAAGAGGAAGGCGTGGTGACCCAGGAAGGTCACTACAAGGTCGACGAGAAGACCCGTCAGGTCGAGCTCAACGAGGCTGGCCACCAGTACGTCGAGGAGATGCTCACCGCAGCCGGCCTGCTGGCCG
The DNA here is from genome assembly GCF_057809355.1 of Pseudomonas sp. FG29. Taxonomy (NCBI): domain Bacteria; kingdom Pseudomonadati; phylum Pseudomonadota; class Gammaproteobacteria; order Pseudomonadales; family Pseudomonadaceae; genus Pseudomonas; species Pseudomonas sp. FG29. The sequence goes on from NZ_JBMDJU010000007.1 coordinate 105,138, forward strand.
AAGGTGAAAGCCTCTATTCCGCGCACAACCTCGGCCTGCTGACTCACGTCTATGCCGGCCTGCGCGCGCACAAGCTGTTCCATCGCAACATCGAATACATCGTGCAGAACGGCCAGGTCATCCTGATCGACGAGCACACCGGTCGTACCATGCCGGGCCGTCGCCTGTCCGAAGGCCTGCACCAGGCCATCGAGGCCAAGGAAGGGGTGAACATCCAGGCCGAGAGCCAGACGCTGGCTTCGACCACCTTCCAGAACTACTTCCGCCTGTACGCCAAGCTGTCCGGCATGACCGGTACGGCCGATACCGAAGCGTTCGAATTCCGCCAGATCTACGGTCTGGATGTGATGGTGATCCCGACCAATAAGCCGGTCGCGCGTAAGGACTTCAACGACCTGGTCTACCTGACCCAGGAAGAGAAGTACCAGGCGATCATCGCCGACATCAAGGACTGCCAGGCCCAGGGCCGGCCGATCCTGGTCGGCACCGCGACCATCGAAACCTCCGAGTACGTTAGCCAGTTGCTGAACAAGGAAGGCATCGAGCACAAGGTGCTCAACGCCAAGTTCCACGACAAGGAAGCCGAGATCATCGCTCAGGCCGGTCGTCCGGGCGCGCTGACCATCGCCACCAACATGGCCGGTCGTGGTACCGACATCCTCCTCGGCGGTAACTGGGAAGTGGAAGTCGCTGCCCTGGAAAACCCCACCGACGAGCAGATCGCGCAGATCAAGGCCGAATGGCAGAAGCGTCACCAGCAGGTGATCGAGGCCGGCGGCCTGCATGTGATCGCTTCCGAGCGTCACGAATCGCGTCGTATCGACAACCAGTTGCGTGGTCGTGCCGGTCGCCAGGGTGACCCGGGCTCCAGCCGTTTCTACCTCTCGCTGGAAGACAACCTGATGCGCATCTTCGCCTCGGATCGGGTGAAGAACTTCATGAAGGCCCTCGGCATGCAGTCCGGCGAGGCCATCGAGCACCGCATGGTCACCAATGCCATCGAGAAAGCCCAGCGCAAGGTCGAAGGCCGCAACTTCGACATGCGTAAGCAACTGCTCGAATTCGATGATGTGGCCAACGAACAGCGCAAGGTGATCTACCACATGCGCAACAGCCTGCTGGCCTCCGAGAACGTCGGCGATACCATCGCCGAGTTCCGTGAGGACGTGCTGGGCGCCGCCATCAACGGCCACATTCCGCCGCAGTCGATGCCGGAGCAGTGGGACGTGGCGGGCCTGGAGTCGACCCTGCAGAGCGACTTCGGCATCAAGCTGCCGATCCAGCAGTGGCTGGACGAAGACGACAAGCTGTACGAGGAAACCCTGCGCGAGCGCATCCTTGCCGAGCTGATCGCTGCTTACAACGAGAAGGAAACCCAGGCCAGCGCCGAAGCCCTGCGTACCTTCGAGAAGCAGATTCTGCTGCGCGTGCTGGACGACCTGTGGAAGGATCACCTGTCGACCATGGATCACCTGCGGCACGGTATCCACCTGCGTGGTTACGCGCAGAAGAACCCCAAGCAGGAGTACAAGCGCGAGTCCTTCACCCTGTTCCAGGAGCTGCTGGATTCCATCAAGCGCGACACCATCCGCGTGCTCGGTCACGTGCAGGTGCGCCGTGAAGACCCGGCCGAAGAAGAAGCCCGCCTGCGCCGCGAAGCCGAAGCCTTGGCTGAGCGCATGCAGTTCCAGCACGCCGACGCCTCTGCACTGGCCGAAGAGGACGGCAGCGCCGAAGAGGGTGACGTCGCGGCAGCCGTTGCGCCGGTACGTAGCGAGAACAAGGTTGGTCGCAACGAACCCTGCCCTTGCGGTTCGGGCAAGAAGTACAAGCACTGCCACGGCCAGATCGGTTGATCCTGGCTGCTGTGCGCCGTTAAAGGCGCTTGCAGTAGAGAGGGCTTCGGCTATGCTGTCGCCGCCCTCGATGACGCCGCGACGGCCCTGCCGTTCGCGGCGTTTTACCATCTCTCAGACCGCCTGGCGGTCGGCAACGTCTCACAAGGAGCTCACCTCATGGCTGTTGGTCTTGGCCCGCTGTCTACCCTGCACCCGGTTCCTGGTTTCGAGCTGGGCATCGCCTCGGCCGGTATCAAGCGCCCCGGGCGCAAGGACGTGGTGGTGATGCGCTGCGCCGAAGGTTCGCGCATCGCCGGGGTGACCACCACCAACGCCTTCTGCGCCGCGCCGGTGTTGATCACCCGCGAGCGCCTGGGTGGCGAGGTACGTTACCTGCTGACCAACACCGGCAATGCCAACGCCGGTACCGGCCCTGATGGTCTGGCTCGCGCACGCCATGCCTGCGCGCGCCTGGCCGAGCTGACCGGCGTTGCCGAAAGCGCCGTGCTGCCGTTCTCCACCGGGGTGATCGGTGAGCCGCTGCCGGTCGAGAAGATCGAGGCCGCGCTGCAGGCTGCGCTGGACGATCTGGATGTCGATCACTGGGCTGAAGCGGCCACCGGCATCATGACCACCGACACGCTCCCCAAGGGCGCCAGCCGTCAGTTCCAGCACGATGGCGTGACCGTCACCGTGACCGGCATCTCCAAGGGTGCCGGGATGATCCGCCCGAACATGGCCACCATGCTCGGCTACATCGCCACCGACGCCAAGGTCGCCCAGGGCGTACTGCAGGATCTGGTGCGTGACGCGGCGAACAAGTCGTTCAACCGCATCACCATCGACGGTGACACCTCCACCAACGACTGCTGCATGCTGATCGCGACCGGCCAGGCCGCACTGCCGGAAATCGCCGAGGCTTCCGGCGAGCTGTTCGCCAAGCTCAAGCAGGCGGTGTTCGAGGTGTTCATGGACGTGGCGCAGGCCATCGTCCGTGACGGCGAAGGCGCGACCAAGTTCGTCACCGTGCAGGTCAATGGTGGTGGCACGCATCAGGAGTGCCTGGACGTGGCCTACGCCGTGGCTCATTCGCCGCTGATCAAGACTGCGCTGTTCGCCTCCGACCCCAACTGGGGGCGCATCCTCGCTGCCGTCGGTTATGCCGGTGTGCCGCAACTGGACGTGAGCAAGATCGATGTGTTCCTGGGCGAGGTCTGCATCGCCAGCAAGGGCGCGCGTGCCACTACGTACACCGAAGAGCAGGGCGCCGCCGTGATGGCTCGTGAGGAAATCACCATCCGCATCGAGCTGGGCCGGGGTGATTGCAGCGAGACCATCTGGACCACCGACCTGTCCCACGAGTACGTGAAGATCAACGCCGAATACCGCACCTGAGAACACGCAGCGCTAGCGGCGAGCCTCAGACTGCCGTGCCTCGTTGTCATCCATTCCCGCGCCTCATGGCCCCATGACGCGCGGGAATTTGCTATTGAGGCAGCGGGCTTTTAACGTCGAACCATGACTTTCAACCTGACAGGGGCGTGAGAATGGCTTTGCAATTGGTGATTGGCGACAAGAATTATTCTTCCTGGTCGCTGCGTGCGGCGCTCGCCGTCGAGCTGAGCGGCGCCGCCTGTGACGAGGTGCGGGTACGCCTGTATCAGCCCGACAGCCGTGCTCGCCTGTTGAGTCACTCGCCGACCGGCAAGGTGCCGGTGCTGCTGACCGAGCACGGCCCGGTCTGGGATTCGCTGGCCATCGCCGAGTACCTGGCCGAGCGCTTCCCCGAGGCGCAGCTTTGGCCACAGGAGGTCGCCGCACGTGCGCTGGCACGCAGCCTGTGCGCCGAAATGCACAGTGGCTTCGTTGCCCTGCGCAGCCATCTGCCGATGGATCTGGCGCGCGACCAGGCCCTGGCCGAGATACCCGCAGAAGCCCAGGCCGATATCCAACGCATCTGTGCCCTGTGGGCCGACTGCCGCGCACGCTTTGCCGGGGAGGGCCAGTTCCTTTTCGGCCGGGCCAGCCTGGTCGATGCCTTCTACGCACCGGTTGCCGCACGCCTGCGCAGCTACCGTGTGGCTTTGCCGCAGGTGGCGGCCGACTATGTCGAAAGCATTTATCAGTGGCCGGCGTTCGTGCGCTGGTACGAGGCTGCCTTGCAGGAGGTCAAGCGGTGAAACGCGTTCATGTTGCAGCGGCGGTCATCCGGGGTATGGATGGCCGCATCCTGATTGCCAAGCGCCCAGAGGACAAGCATCAGGGCGGCTTGTGGGAGTTTCCCGGTGGCAAGGTGGAAGAGGGCGAAGCGGTGAGCGTCGCCCTGGCGCGTGAGCTGGAGGAGGAATTGGCCATCCGCCCGACGGCGGCGCGCCCGCTGATCCAGATTCGCCATGACTACCCGGACAAGCAGGTGCTGCTGGATGTCTGGGAAGTCACGGCCTTCACTGGCGAGCCGCACGGTGCCGAGGGCCAGCCATTGGCCTGGGTCAGCGAGCGGCAGTTGCTCGATTACGAGTTCCCCGCCGCCAATCGCCCGATCGTGGCGGCGGCGCGTTTGCCGCAGCGTTACCTGATCACCCCGGACGCGCTGGACAACGCAGAGCTGCTCGGTGGCGTGCGTGCGGCGCTGGCGCAAGGCGTGCGTCTGATTCAGCTGCGTGCGCCGAACATGTTCGACGCGCAGTACCGCGATCTGGCGGTGGACATTCAAGGGCTGTGCGCGGGCAAGGCGCAACTGATGCTCAAGGGGCCGCTGGAGTGGCTGGGCGACTTCCCGGCGGCGGGCTGGCACCTGACGGCCGAACAACTGCGCAAGTACGCCGCCCATGGTCGGCCATTCCCTGAGCAGCGCTGGCTGGCGGCGTCCTGTCACAGCGCCGAGGAGCTGGCGCTGGCGATGCAGATGGGCGTGGATTTCGTCACCCTGTCTCCGGTGCAGGCCACCGCCACTCATCCCGAGGCGCAGCCGCTGGGCTGGGAGGCGGCGAGCGAGCTGCTCATGCAGTGCAACCTGCCCGCCTATCTGTTGGGCGGCGTCGGCCCGGACGATATCGAGCGCGCCTGGCAGATCGGCGCTCAGGGCGTGGCCGGCATCCGTGCATTCTGGCCGGCCAACGGCGCGTAGGGCGTCCCGGTACGCCCTACGACTCCAGACCCGCACGGTTTGTAGGAGATTTATCCGCGAAAAGCAGCGGTGACGTGATCGCTTGCTACGGCTTGTCCGCAGCCTTCCACAGCACCTCGGCGATGCCCTGGCGCTTGGCGATCAGGCGTGCAGCGACGAACAGCAGGTCGGATAGGCGATTGACGTAGGCCAGGCCTACCGCACGCAACGGTTCGACGGCATTGAGGTGCTGGCAGCGACGCTCGGCGCTGCGGGCAAAGCTGCGGCAGACGTGCGCCTGGGCGATCGATTTCGAGCCGCCGGGCAGAATGAAGTTCTTCAGTGGGCCGACTTCCTCGTTCCAGCGGTCGATCACCTCTTCGAGGCGCTCCACCTCCTGTTTCTGCAAGGCCTGGTACTCGGGCATCGCCAGTTCGCCACCGAGGTCGAACAGGCGGTGCTGGCAGGGGCCGAGCACCTCGATCACTTCCTGCAGGCCCGCGCACTGCGCTGCCACGGCTTCCAGCTCGGCCAGCAACAGGCCCAGTTGGCTGTTGAGGGTGTCCAGTTCGCCGATGGCTTCGATGCGTGGGTGATCCTTGCCCACTCGGCGGCCGTCGGCCAGGCCGGTTTCGCCCTTGTCGCCGGTGCGTGTGTAGATCTTGGTCAGACGGTTACCCATGGTTCAGAGTCCTGCGTGGCTGTCGGGCGTGGTGGTCAGTGGCAGGCGCAGGGTGAAGCAGGTGCCCTGGCCCGCGCGGGAATGCACTTCCATCTGGCCCTTGTGGTTGTTGGTGATGATGAAATACGACACGGCCAGCCCCAGACCGGTGCCCTGGCCGACTTCCTTGGTGGTGAAGAATGGCTCGAAGATGCGCTTGCGCACGGTCTCGCTCATGCCGGTGCCATTGTCCTCGACCTGGATTTCCGCCCAGTGGCCGGCATGGCGCGTGCGCAGGGTGATGCGCCCGGGCTCGCTGCGCTGTTCGTGCTGGTGGATGGCCTGGGCAGCGTTCTTCAGCAGGTTGAGCAGCACCTGCTCCAGCTCGTTGGCGGTCGCGGGCACCGGGCCGAGTTTCTGGTCGAAGTCGCGGACTATCTCCAGGGTCTTGAAGTCGAAACTGTCGGCCAGATCGAAGTCGTTGCCGGCGATCTCCAGGGCCTGGTCGATCAAGGCCGGCAGGTCGCAGGGCACCAGCTCGCGATTGCTGCGGCGGCTGAAGCTGAGCATGTGGCTGACGATCTTGGCGGCGCGCTGACCGGCCTGCTGGATGCCATTGAGCAATTTGGGAATCTCCCGGGCCTGCAGGTACTGATCGATGGCCTGCAGGTCGACGCCGGCCTGCTCGGCCTGCTCCAGGTTTTTCTCCAGTTCCGGTGACAGGCGTCGGCGAATGTTCTGCACGTTGTGCAGGATGGCGCCGAGGGGGTTGTTGATCTCGTGCGCCATGCCGGCAGCCAGGCCGCCGACCGAGAGCATCTTTTCCGACTGCACCATCATCTCTTCCAGGGACAGGCGCTGGGTGATGTCGTCGATGCGGATTACCACGCCGCGCCCGGCTCCGCCCATCAGGGGGTAGAAGGTCAGGGCATAGTGGCGTGGTTCGTCATCCTTGGGCCAGGTGACGCGCTCGATCTTCTCGACCCGCAGCAGCTCGGCCGTGCGTTTGAGCTGGGGCAGGAAGGGCTTGAGCGAGGGGACGGCAAGGAACACCGGCTGGTTCAGGGCCTCGTCCATGGGCGTGCCGGAAAGGGCGCTGGCTTCCTGGTTCCACTGGGTGACGTAGAGCTGCTCGTCGAGGGCGATGAGCGCCGAGGGCATGGAGTCGATGATGCTGTTGAGGTAGTTCTGAAAGCCGGTGAGCTTCTTCTCGATCTTGCTGCGCACCTGCACTTCCAGCTCCAGCTTGCGATTGGAGTGGCGGGTTTCCTCGGCCAGGCTCTGTGCCTGGTCGAAGGCTTGCTGGGCGTCGTCGCGGGCGCGCTTGAGTTGCTGCTCGCGCGCTTCCATGCGCATCAGCATGGTATTGAAGGCGTCGGCCAGGCTGCCGATCTCGTCCTGATTGCCGCGGTTGGCGCGCAACGCATAATTTTCCTCGCGGGTGACCTGGCGCGATAGCTCCTCCAGTCGCCGGATCGGCTTGGTGACCAGGCGGCGGATCTGCCGTGCGACCAACAGCCATAGCACCACGCTGAGCGCGAGGATCGCCAGGCTGGCGGTCAGGGTGCCGGTGTAGAAGGCACCGGGCAGCTCGCTGGAGGCGACCAGCAGCAGCGCGCCAGGGCGGCCGCTGGGGTGCGGCAGTTCGACCAGCAGGTTGGTGCGAAAGGCCGTTTCCCGCCAGCTTTCCAGTTCACCGAGACGTTGCGGCAGGTTCAGCCGTTCGCCGCGTTGCAGTTGCGCCAGGCTTTCGCCATTGCTGTCGTAGATCACTGCGGCGCGCAGCGGTGCGTATTCGTCCAGGCGGCGCAGCACGGCCTGTGCCGAATTTTCCGAATGCAATGCCTCGGCGCTCAGCGCCGGGCTGGCGATCAGCCGGCCGAGGGTGTGCAGCGCCTGTGGCGCCATGCTTTGCTGGGTGATCCAGTAGGCAGCGGTGATGAAGGCCAGATTGGCGACCAGCAGGACGGCACTGAGCAGTACCAGCAGGGCCGCGAGCAATTTGCGGCCGACGGGCAGATTTTCGAGACGCTGGCGCAGAGTCATGGGCACGGGGCGTATGTCGGGCGAAGGGGCAGGTTAGCGCGCCCGTGTCAGCATTGCCATGCCGGGCTAGTCGAGGGGCAGGCCGCGTATGGCCAGATGCTCGAGCAAGCGGCGCTGCACGTCACTGAGGTGCGGCAGCGACAGGCCAAGATCGTTGGCGGCGGCACAGGCGTAGCCCAGCAGGTAGCGAATCTCGGTGCGGCGGCCCTGGCTGACGTCCTGGTACATCGAGGAGTAATTGGCTGCGGTGGCGTCGATCACGCGCAGCACGTCTTCGTGCAGGTGCTCGGCGGCGGCCGCCTGGCCACAGGCCTGGAGCAGCGTGGTGAGTTCGGCGCAGAGGCTGGCGACTTCGCCGGGGTAATCGCGCAGCCCGCCGTTGCGGCAGTCATGCAGCACGGTCAGCGGGTTGATCGCGCAGTTGAGCGCCAATTTGCGCCAGAGCTTGTCGAGGATCTCCGCGCTCCACTGGTGGGGAATGCCGGCTGCCTGCAGGTCGGCCAGCCATTGCGGGGCGGTCGGTCGCAGCGGATCACCCAGCCAGGTGTGCCCGGCTCCGGCGAAGACCACCTGGAAGTCGGCCTGGCGAAAGGCACCTTCGGTGCTCGAGGCATAAACGCAGCGCCTGCCCTGCAAGTGCCGGGCGACGGCGTCCTGGCTGCCGAGGCCGTTCTGCAGCAGTACCACGGTCGCATCCTGAGCGAGGCGCGGTGCCAGGCGTTTGGCTGCATCGAGTGCGTCATAGGCCTTGCTGGCCAGGAGCAGACGCTGGATTGGCGCATCGCTGTCGAGGGTTTCGGCTGCGATGGCGTAGCGCTGTGGTGCACCCTGTTCGATCAGCGTCAGACCGCCGGCTCGCGTGTAGTCGGCCAGGCGTTCCTCGCTGCGCAGGATCAGTCGCACCGGCAGGCCGGCACGAGCCAGGCGGGCCGCCCAGAGCGTGCCCAGGCTGCCAGCGCCGAGGACATGCCAGGTCATGGTTGCGGCAGGCGCAGTGCGGTCACGCGCCCGCTGGCATACGCCTCGGGTAACACACGTTCGGCATGCTGCAGCACCTGTTCGACCTCGATGGGCAGGGCTTTGGCGTCCAGCCCGACCAGGCTGATGCCGGCCTTGAGGCTGATGAAGCCTTCGCTGGTCTTGAATGCCTTGAGGTTGAGGCCGTCATGCAGGCGCTTGAAGCTGCTCGGCGAGCACTCGTGCAGATCCTCGAGCAGGGTGATCAGACCGAAGTGGTGATCGTCCAGGCGCGTCAGCACGTCGAGCGGGCGCACCAACTGCTGCAGGCGGCGGGCGATACCGTGTATCAGCTCGTTGTAGAAACGTTCGCCATGCTTGCTGCGCAGTTCGTTGGCTTCCTGCAGGCCGATCAGCAGGTAGCACAGGGCGCCGCCGCGCGATTCCACCTGGCGCAGGCTGTCAGCCATCTTCTGGCGCAGGTAGCGCGGGTTGCCCAGGCCGGTGAGTGGGTCGACGAGGTTGCGTCGTTCCAGGCTGGCGATGCTCTGGGTGAGCATGCGGTTTTCCTGCAGCAGGCGCTGCAGGGTGTTGCACAGACGGTCGGCTGCGTACACGCGCGGCACCAGCTGCTCGTTCATCGCCGCCTTGCTGATGAAGTCGTCGACGCCGCGGTCGAAGGCTTCGCCCAGCACGTTTTCGCCTTCCTTGCCGGTGAGCAGCATGATGTAGGTGTAGTGATCAGCCATCTCGTCGAGCTGGCGTACCCGGGAGGTCAGCTCCAGGCCGTCGATCTCGGGCATCAGCCAGTCGGCCAGGAGTACGCTGGCTGGGCGTTGTTCGAGTTGCGCCAGCGCCTCCACGGCGCTGCTGGCGAAACGCACGTCCTGATAGCCCGCCTGAGTCAGGGCGCGGCCGATCATGGCGCTGGAAAACTTGGCGTCGTCCACCACCAGGATGCTGAGATGGGGGTTGGGCATGGGGCAGGCTCGCGGGCAGGCAGGAAGAAGGGGGCCAAACGGCAGATAACAGTCTGGGTATAATGAGCCCGCTAAAGTTATCGTCAAGTCAGGCGCGTTCACTCCGTGAAGAGGATCGCGCCGTCCATCAGGAGCTCTCTCATGCCTTCGTTCGACGTGGTGTCGGAACTGGACAAACACGAACTGACCAATGCGGTCGACAACGCCATCAAGGAACTCGACCGCCGTTTCGATCTGCGCGGCAAGTGCAGCATCGAAAGCAAGGACAAGGCGCTGACCTTGACCGCTGAAGCCGAATTCATGCTCGAGCAGATGCTCGACATCGTCCGTAGCAGCCTGATCAAGCGCAAGATCGACTGCCAGTGCATGGAAACCAAGGATCCCTACGCTTCGGGCAAGGTGATGAAGCAGGAGGTCACCTTCCGTGAGGGCATCGACAAGGAGCTGGCGAAGAAGATCGTCGCTCATATCAAGGATGCCAAGCTCAAGGTGCAGGCCGCCATTCAGGGCGAGCAGGTGCGCGTCACCGGCAAGAAACGTGACGACCTGCAGGAAGCGATTGCACTGCTGCGCGGCCATGAATTCGGTATGCCGCTGCAGTACAACAACTTCCGCGATTGAACCTTTGCGGCGCTCGGGCGTCGCAACAAGGCTGATAGCACTTTGACCGCCATGGCCTGCCATGGCGGTTTCGTTTCATGTACGGGAAACAGGAGCAACCCATGGAGATGAACGTCGACGAACTGGTCAAGCTGTCCGAGGCCTGGCTGCCCGTGGTGCTGGAGTACAGCGGCAAGCTGACGCTGGCGCTGATCACCCTGGCGATCGGCTGGTGGCTGATCGGCAAGCTGACCAACAGCATTGGTCGCCTGCTGGAGGTGCGCAAGGTCGACCGCGTCCTGAGCAGTTTCATCGGCAGCCTGGTGAGCATCATCCTGCGCATCCTGCTGCTGATCAGCGTGGCCTCGATGATCGGCGTGGAAACCACCTCCTTCATCGCCATGATCGGTGCCGCCGGTTTGGCCATTGGCCTGGCGTTGCAGGGCAGCCTGGCGAACTTCGCCGGTGGCGTGTTGATCATGCTGTTCCGCCCGTTCCGCGCCGGTGACTGGATCGAGGCGCAGGGTGTATCCGGCAGCGTCGACAGCATCCAGATCTTCCACACCACGCTGAAGACGGCTGACAACAAGGTGGTGATCGTGCCCAATGGTGCGCTCTCCAATGGGCACATCACCAACTATTCGCGTGAATCCACGCGGCGTGCCGAGATCGTCGTGGGGATCGATTATTCCAGCGACATCAAGCGTGCCCGTGAAGTGCTGCTGGATATCGCCAACGACCCGCGCGTGCACCGCGATCCGGCGCCGGTGGTGTTCGTCACCGGGCTGGGTGATAACGCGGTCAATCTGTCGATGCGGGTGTGGGTCAATACTGGCGATTTCTGGCCGGTGACCTTCGAGTTCATCGAGCTGGCCAAGGAGCGCCTGACTGCTGCCGGGATCGGCATTCCCTTCCCGCAGCGTGTGGTGCACATGGCCAAGGCCGACTGAGCGCTGCCCTGATACGCAAGAGCCCCGGCATGTCCGGGGCTCTTTGCATCTGGCCTCAGGCCTTTTCCACTGCGGCGGGTTCGCTGCTCTCGGTCACGCTGGGTGCGTGCAGGTCGCGGCGCCATTGCAGAGCGATCAGCAGCAGGGTGGGCACGCCCATCAGTGCGGTGGCGAGGAAGAAGTGAGCGTAGCCGAGGTGTTCCACCATCACGCCCGAATAACCACCGATCAGTCTGGGTAGCAGCAGCATGATCGAGCTGAGCAGGGCGTACTGGGTGGCGGAGAACTTCAGGTTGGTCAGGCTCGACAGGTAAGCGACGAAGGCCGAGGTGGCCAGGCCGGCGCTGAAGTTGTCGCAACTGATGGTCACCACCAGCATGGGCACGTGCGCGCCCATGCCCACCAGTGCCATGAACATCAGGTTGGTCGCCGCCGATGACAGGGCGCCGACGAAGAGGATCGGCATGATGCCGAAGCGCACGATCAACAGCCCCCCGGCGCCAGCGCCGAGCAGGGTCATCACCAGGCCGAAGACCTTGCTGACGCTGGCGATCTGCTCCTTGGTGAAGCCCTGGTCGATGTAGAAGACGTTGGCCATTACCCCCATCACCGTATCCGACAGGCGATAGGTGGCGATCAGGGTCAGCAGCAGCAATGCCTGCCAGCGGTAGCGCAGGATGAAGTCGTTGACCGGCGTCAGCACTGGCGCCATGCCACCCCAGAACAGGCTGGAGATCGACAGGCCGGTGAGCAGGGTATAAAGCAGGGCGCGCAGGAAGGCGCGGTCGGCATACAGCAATTCCTGCAGGCTGATCTGGCCCTGGAATACCAGGCCCAGGTCGCTTTCGTAGAACTGCGTGAGCATCGCCGGCACCGAGATCAGCAGGATGATCAGCAGCAACACGGAGAGCAGTTGGTGGAAGAAGCCATATTTGGCTGCCGCCGTTTTCAGTACCGGAGCCAGGCCGCCCCAGAACAGCCCCGAGGCGCACACGCAGGCCAGCGTGCTGTAGAGCATGGCACGCAGGAAGGCGCGGTCGTTGTACAGCAGCTCCTGAGCGCTGACGTCACCCATCAGCATCGGCACCAGATCACTCTGGTAGAACTGGATGAACATCGTCGGCACGGAAATCACCAGCACGATCACGGCGAGCAGCGACAGCAACTGGTGGAAGAAGCCGTGCTTGGGCGGTGTGGCATGCAGATGCGGCGGTGCTGGTGGTTCACGCATCCAGATCGAGGTGAGTAACCCTGGCAGCATGAGCAGGGCGAACACCAGGTAGGTGCCGGCCCAGGCACTGAACTGGTAGTCCTTGGCCGTGGAACCGAAGCCCTCAGCGAAGTACAGCGCACCGGCGGTGGCCAGCAGCGCGGCAACCCGATAACCGGTCATGTAGGCCGCCGCCAGTGCCGCCTGATGGGTATCGCCGAGAATTTCCAGGCGGTAGGCGTCGATGGCGATGTCCTGGGTGGCCGAAGCGAAGGCGACCAGCACGGCCAGTGCAATCAGCCAGGACAGCTGCGTCTGCGGATCGAAGTTGGCCATGCCGACCAGACCGACGGCCACCAGGCCTTGCGACAGCACCAGCCAGGAGCGGCGCCGGCCCAGCTTGCCGAGTAGCGGCAGGCGCCACTGGTCGAGCATCGGCGCCCATACCCACTTGAAGGCGTAGGCCAGGCCGATCAGGCTGGCGAAGCCGATGGTCTCGCGGGCCACGCCTGCTTCACGCAGCCAGACCGAGAGGGTGGAGAACACCAGCATGTAGGGCAGGCCGGCAGCGAACCCCAGCAGCAGAAGCGCCAGCGTGGCGGGGTTGGCGTAGGTGGCGAGGGCTTCTCGCCAGGATTTGCGTGGCATCGGCTTCGAATCTGGGGGCTGCGGGTTGATTGCGCGCACTCTAACTGCTGTGCTCCATCGGGCGCCAGCCGTGACGACGCATATCCACACGTTCGTTCAGGATGCTAACGCCCTCGGCACGCAGGCGTGCGCGCTGCTCGGCACCGGACGCAGTGCCCGCCGGCAGGCTGATGCGCCCACCAGCGGCAATCACCCGGTGCCAGGGCAGGCGGCTGCCCTCGGGCAACTGGCTGAGTGTGCGCCCGACCCAGCGTGCTGCGCGGCCCAGGCCGGCCAGGCTGGCCAGTTCGCCATAGCTGATCACCTTGCCAGGCGGAATCTGTGCCAGGGCCAGATAAAGCGCTTCACGTCGGTTATCGAAGGGGACGGTGGCCACGTCCTGGGGCTCTGTCTTTCTATCCATGGGGGCTCTCATTGCACCGCCAAGCTCCATCATGCGTGATCGCCGGGATCATAGCCCGGCGCGCTCAAGGCTGTTGGACAGCACCATCGGGCGGAAAGTGCTGAACTCTGCTGCATCACGTCGGTCAGCTCTTGCTCTGCTGCCGAGCATCCGCATAATGCCCGGCTTTTTGCCCACTCGAGCTGATTATCCACGCTTATGTCGCGCCCAACTTCGTTATCCCTGCTCAGCCTGAGCATCGTTTTGTTCAGCGCCCCCGTACTTGCCGATACCGTCTGGTTGAAGAACGGTGATCGTCTGACTGGCACCATTCGCGTCTTCGACGGCAGCAAGCTGCTGCTGCAGACCGACTATGGCGGCTCGATCCCGCTGGACTGGAAAAAAGTTGCCACGCTGGAAAGTGACCATGAGTTGCTGGTCAAGATGGGCCCGGTCGATGGCGAACGCGCCAAGTCGCTGCTGGCCGCCGAGTCAGGCAAGGTCACCCTGGCCAACGGTGGTGCGCCGAAGACGGTGGAGCTGGCGCAGATCGAGCAGATCATGAAGCCCAAGCCGCTGATCGAAGACTTCGTCTGGAAGGGCAATATCGACCTGGCCATGGACTACAAGCGTGCCGAGCGTGACACCGATGACTACGACGTGGACATCGACACCAAGGCCCGGCATGGCCAATGGCGGCACAACGCTCAGTTCGAGTACAACCGCGAGCTGAAGGACGACGTGGTCAGCACCGACAACTGGTCGACCGAATACGCACTCGACCGCTTCCTCACCGAGAAGCTGTTCTGGCAGGGGCGTCTCGAATACAAGCGTGATCGAGTCGAGGAGCTGGAGCGCCAGCGCACGGTCGGTACCGGTCCGGGTTACCAGTTCTGGGATGACGAGCTGGGCGCATTCTCTGTCGCTACCTTGGCCAACCGCAGCGACTACAGCTTCAGCAACGGTGAGCAGAATCGCTTCTACGAGCTCAGCGTGAAGTGGGATTACAACCGGTATCTGGTAGGCAAGACGGTGGAGCTGTTCAGCTCCGGCGAAGTGGGCAGGCCGCTGAGCGGCGCGGCCGATTTCAGCCTGGATGCCGAGGTAGGCCTGCGCTACAAGGTCACCGATTGGGCCTCGCTGAACATGAAGGCCGAGAAGGACATGGTCAGCGGCGCCGAAGGCGATCTGGACGAGACCCGCTACACCCTTGGCTTCGGTGTCGGCTGGTAAGTTCAGGCTGGCAGTAAAGAAAAAAGCCCGGAATCGCTTCCGGGCTTTTTCGTTTCAGTGCTCTTCCAGGTTCTTGTTGCGCCAACCTTCGCCGCCAGGTAGCAGCAGGTTGAGCACCAGTGCAGCGATGGCGCACAGGGAGATACCCGACAGGGCGAATTCCTTGCCGCCGATCACCATGCCACCGATACCGAACACCAGAGTGATCGAGACGATCACCAGATTGCGCGCCTCGGACAGATCCACCTGATGACGGATCAGGGTGTTGAGGCCGACCACGGCGATGGAGCCGAACAGCAGGCAGAGAATGCCGCCCATTACCGGCACCGGAATGGCCTGCAGCGCCGCACCGAACTTGCCGATGAAGGCCAGGGAGATGGCGAAGATCGCCGCCCAGGTCATTACCTTGGGGTTGAAGCTCTTGGTCAGCATCACCGCGCCGGTGACTTCGGCGTAGGTGGTGTTGGGCGGGCCGCCGAACAGGCCGGCTGCCGAGGTGGCCAGACCGTCGCCGAGCAGGGTGCGGTGCAGGCCAGGCTTGCGCACGAAGTTCTTGCCGGTCACGGTGCCGACCGCAATCACCCCGCCGATGTGTTCGATGGCCGGTGCCAGGGCGACCGGCACCATGTAGAGGATGGCACCGAGGTGGAACTCGGGCAGCATGAAGTTGGGCATGGCCAGCCAGGGCGCTGCGGCGATGCTGCGGGTGTCGATCACCCCGAAGAAGACTGAGAGCAGGCAGCCGACGGCGATACCGGAGAGGATCGGCACCAGGCGGAACAGGCCGCGGCCCATCACCGCCACGAGAACGGTGGTGGCCAGAGCCGGCATGGAGATGAACATGGCGGTCTGGTAGGGCACCAGTTGCGCCGCGCCGTCACCGGTCTTGCCCATGGCCATGTGCACCGCGACCGGCGACAGGGCCAGGCCGATGGAAATCACCACCGGGCCGATCACCACAGGCGGCAGGATGCGATCGATGAAGCCTGGCCCCTTCAGTTTCACGGCCAGGCCCAGGAGCATGTAAACGAAGCCGGCGGCTACCACGCCACCGAGCACCGCCGGCATGCCGAACTCACCCTTGGCGGCGATGATCGGCGCGATGAAGGCGAAGCTCGAGGCCAGGAACACCGGCACCTGGCGGCCAGTCGCCAACTGGAACAGCAGGGTGCCGATGCCAGCGGTGAACAGCGCCACGTTGGGATCCATGCCGGTGATCAGCGGCATCAGCACCAGCGCACCGAAGGCGACGAAGAGCATCTGCGCGCCAGAGAGGATCTGCTTGGGCAGCGGATCGTTGTACTCGTTCATGCTCAGGCGTCCTTCTGCTTGGTGCCGAAGATCTTGTCGCCGGCATCGCCAAGCCCGGGGATGATGTAGCCGTGTTCGTTGAGGCACTGATCGATGGACGCGGTGTAGATGATCACGTCCGGGTGGGCGTCGTTCACCGCCTTGATGCCTTCGGGCGCGGCGACCAGCACCATGGCGCGGATCTCCTTGCAGCCTGCCTTCTTCAGCAGGTCGATGGTGGCGACCATGGAACCGCCGGTGGCCAGCATTGGGTCGATGATCAGCGCCAGGCGCGAGTCGATCTCGGGCGCCAGTTTCTCCAGGTAGGTGTGTGCCTGCAGAGTTTCCTCGTTGCGTGCCACGCCGACCGCACTCACCTTGGCGCCGGGGATCAGGCTGAGCACACCATCGAGCATGCCGATACCGGCACGCAGGATCGGCACCACGGTGATCTTCTTGCCGGCGATCTTTTCGGCCTGCACCGGGCCGGCCCAGCCCTGGATCTCGTAGTGCTCCAGCGGCAGGTCGTTGGTGGCCTCGTAGGTCAGCAGGGCGCCCACTTCCTGAGCCAGCTCACGGAAGTTCTTGGTGCTGATATCGGCACGGCGCATCAGGCCGATTTTGTGACGGATCAGCGGGTGGCGGATCTCGCGGATGGGCATGGGGTGGTCTCTCCGGCTGGCTGAACGTCCGCCCGCACCCCTGCGACGACTCGGCTCTGATGTGAGCGACTGCGCGTCGCGGTCACAGCGGAACCTGAGCCACACCATTGGGCACGGGCGGATTGTGAAAAAATCGCGTTAGATTAAAGCATTGCTCGTGCCAAGTGGTGAGCGATCATGCGCTTGCGCGCTAAATCCTGGGTGCGAAGCTACGCTTGTCCGTCCGGGCTTGTACGAGGCTGCGCGGGTCTGTACCTTTGCCCGTTTTTATCTGACGGCTCGATCAGCTTTTACCTGCTTGCGCCGCCGCCACCAGCCTGAGAGAGAAACGTCATGTCTGCCGATCTCGTGCATATCCGCCAAGTCATGGCGGAAGCCGATTGCCTGTTCACCGAAGCCCAGGTGGAGGCCGCCATCGATCAGGTGGCCGCCCGCATCAATGCCGAACTGGCCGAGCGCAACCCGGTGGTGTTCTGCGTGATGAACGGTGGGCTGATCTTCTCCGGCAAGCTGCTGACCAAGCTGGCTTTCCCGCTGGAGGCCTCCTACCTGCATGCCACGCGTTACCGCAACGAAACCAGCGGTGGCGAGCTGTTCTGGAAGGCCAAGCCGGAAGTCTCCTTCATCGACCGCGACGTGCTGATCATCGACGACATCCTCGACGAAGGGCACACCCTCGGCGCGATCATCGATTTCTGTCACCACGCCGGTGCGCGTGCCGTGCATACGGCGGTGCTGATCGACAAGGAGCACGATCGCAAGGCGCGCCCGGATCTGAAAGCCGACTATGTAGGTCTTTCGTGCATCGACCGTTACATCTTCGGCTACGGCATGGACTACAAGGGCTACTGGCGCAACGCAGCGGGCATCTTTGCGGTCAAGGGGCTGTAAGAGCCCCTCTAGCCTCGGGCGTTAGCGGCTCACGCGCCCGACTCGGATAGCTTCACGGTGCTATCCAGCCAGCGCAGGGCTTTCTCCCGCGCCTGCGGCAGATCACGCACGTAAGCCAGTTGCCCGGCTCGCCGGTGAATGCCGGCGTGGCGCAGTTGCAGCCGTACCTGTGCACTGGGGCCACTGAGGATCAGAGCGATGCCTTGCTGGCGATAGTCGCGCAGCACGTTGTCCAGCGCGGCGATGGCCGTCATGTCCAGCAAGGGCACGGCGCTGATGTCGACGATCACCACCCGAACGCCCGTGCTGAAGCGGCGCAGCACGCTCAGCGCCTTTTCCGCTGCACCGAAGAACAGCGGGCCGCGAATGGTATAGGCCAGCACCGCTTCCGGTAGATCGCGCAATGCCTGGCGTTGCTGGCGATCCAGTGCGGCGGTGTCGGTCAGTTCGCTCATGCGCTTGATGAACAGGCCGGCTGCCAGCAGCAGGCCCACGGCGACGGCCAGCACCATGTCGAACACGACCGTCAGCACCAGGCAGGTAAGCAGCACCAGCACGTCGCCGCGTGGTGCGATGCGCAGAGTATGCAGTACGTGTTTGGGCTCGCTCATGTTCCACGCCACCATCAATAGCAGCGCCGCCAGGGCGGCCATTGGCAGGTAGCTGAACAGCGGCGCGAGCAGCAGGATGGCGGCGAGTACCACGCCGGCATGGACGATCGCAGCCAGCGGCGAGAACGCGCCGGCGCGTACGTTGGCGGCGGTGCGGGCAATGGCGGCAGTGGCGGTGATGCCACCGAACAGCGGGGCGAGCAGGTTGCCCAGGCCCTGGCCGATCAGCTCGGCGTTCGGATCGTGCTTGCTGCCGGTCATGCCATCCGCCACCACGGCGCACAGCAGTGATTCGATGGCGCCGAGCATGGCGATGGCGAATGCCGGGGCGAGCAACTGGCGGATCAGTTCGAATGACAGCTGCAAGGGCTGACCATCGGCGCCCGGCAGATTCCAGGGCAGTGCCAGGGTCGGCAGGAATGGCGGAATGCCGGGATGCTCGATGCCGTCGAGGCTGTAGCTGAAACGCTCGCCGAGGGTCGCCACATGCAAGCCGAAATGTTCCAGCGCCAACGCCAGCAGGGCGCCGAGCGTCAGAGCAATCAGGTGGGCCGGTATCCGCGGCACCAGTCGTGGCCATACCAGCAGGGTGGTCAGCGTGCACAGCGCCACCAGGCTGTCGCCGAGGCTCAGGCTAGGCAGGCCGCGCACCAGCAGCACCAGTGTCTCGGTCAGGTGTTGTGCGCTGCCGGGCAGGGTCAGTCCGAGCAAATCCTTGATCTGCAGGACGGCGATGACGACGCCGATACCGGCGGTGAAACCCAGCGTGACGGGGTAGGGCACGAATTCGATCAGGCGTCCGGCGCGCAGCAGGCCCAGGCTGATGAGAATGAGGCCGGCCATCAAGGTGCACAGCAACAGGCCGCCGAGGCCGTATTGCTGGGTGATCGGTAGCAGGATCACGACGAATGCTGCGGTGGGGCCGGAAATATTGAAGCGCGAGCCGCCGAACAGGGCGATCAGCGGCGCGGCGATCAGTACCGTGTACAGGCCATGCTGCGGGGCGGCGCCGACGGCGATGGCCAGGGCCATGGCCAGCGGAATGGCGATGATGCCGACCGTCAGTCCGGCGCTCAGGTCGCCGCGCAGAGCTTTCCAGGAATAACCGGCGCGCAGGGTCTGGCGCCAGGCGGCAAACAACGGCAATGACAGGCGTGACATGGCGGCTCCCGGTCGGCTGGCCGCCATTATAGGGGCGCCGTCGGTGCGCGTGGTATTGATCTGGGTCGGCTGTGGTGGTTGCAGCACGCCGTATCAGCGTTGGCGGCTGCGCGTTGAGCGTGGCCGGTGGCAGCGTTACACTTGCGCCCCTTTCTACAGATGGCGGAGTGGGCGATGCGTAAAGACAAGAAGCAGGTGATCGGCGAAGAGATCAGCGATGACTCGATCAAGCTGTTCCTCGGCGTGGAACCGGCCGATGCCACGCCACCGTCCCTGCACAAACTGATCAAGGCCTATCGCGGCCTGCGCATCGACGACTTCGAGCGCTTCGTCGGTTTCTTCGTCGAGGCCGGTTATGACCTCTCGGCGTGCGATGCTCAGGGTCATGACTTCATTGCCCTGATTCAGGATCAGCGCAATGCCGAGCCGTACATCGAGGTGATCAAGGCCGCGCGCGGCTGACGCACGCCGGCTGTATCGATGCCCGCGTATCGCAAGAGCGCGGGCATTTTTCCGTGCGTAGATTGCAGGCAATAAAAAACCGGCCACTGGGGCCGGTTTTTCAAGAACCTGCGCGCGGCTTAGGCGGCAGCAGCTTCGCCCAGCGCTTTGATGTGCGCGTTCAGGCGGCTCTTGTGACGAGCGGCTTTGTTCTTGTGGATGATGCCTTTGTCAGCCATGCGGTCGATGACCGGAACGGCAGCGGTGTAGGCAGTCTTGGCAAGCTCGTGGTCTTTGGCAGCAATGGCCTTGACGACGTTCTTGATGTAAGTACGAACCATCGAGCGCAGGCTGGCGTTATGGCTACGGCGCTTCTCAGCCTGTTTGGCGCGTTTTTTGGCAGAAGGTGAGTTGGCCACCGTCAAGCTCCTCGAAAACTGGGGGGTTTACACAAATTAAGGCCGCGAATCATGCCGACATGACTATCGGCTGTCAAGTCCGCGGGCACTTTTCGCCGCTGGCCTGACCAGCGGTGGCTCGATACACTCGACGCTTTTGCGAGCGGGGGATTGTCCACGTTCGCGACCGTCCGGAATAGCCCAACCTTCATGAATTTGCTCAAATCCCTGGCCGCCGTCAGCTCCCTGACCATGCTTTCACGCGTGCTGGGGTTCGTGCGCGACACCATCATCGCCCGTACCTTCGGCGCTGGCGTGGCGTCTGATGCCTTCGTGGTCGCCTTCAAGTTGCCCAACCTGCTGCGCCGTATCTTTGCCGAGGGGGCGTTTTCCCAGGCATTCGTGCCGATCCTGGCCGAATACAAGATGCAGCAGGGCGAGGAGGCGGCGCGTACCTTTGTCGCCTATGTCAGCGGTTTGCTGACCCTGGTGCTGGCGCTGGTCACCGCCTTGGGTGTGCTGGCTGCGCCCTGGATCGTCTGGGCCACGGCGCCCGGCTTTGCCGATGATGCCGAACGCTTCGATCTCACCGCCGACCTGTTGCGGGTGACCTTTCCTTATATATTGCTGATCTCGCTATCCTCGCTGGCTGGGGCGATCCTCAATACCTGGAATCGCTTCTCCGTGCCGGCCTTCGTGCCGACGTTGCTCAACGTCAGCATGATCATCTTCGCGCTGTTCCTCGCGCCTTATTTCGACCCACCGATCATGGCGCTGGGCTGGGCGGTGCTGGTCGGTGGCCTGGCCCAACTGCTCTGGCAACTGCCGCACCTCAAGCGCATTGGCATGCTCGTGCTGCCACGCCTGAACCTGCGCGATAGCGGCGTATGGCGGGTGCTCAAGCAGATGGGGCCGGCGATCTTCGGCGTCTCGGTAAGCCAGATTTCGCTGATCATCAACACCATTTTCGCCTCCTTCCTAGTCGCCGGTTCGGTGTCCTGGATGTACTACGCCGACCGCCTGATGGAGCTGCCTTCCGGCGTGCTCGGCGTGGCCCTTGGGACCATCCTGCTGCCAGCGCTGTCCAAGACCTACGCCAGCCAGAACCGTGACGAATACTGCCGCTTGCTCGACTGGGGGCTGCGTCTGTGCTTTTTGCTGGTGCTGCCCTGCACCCTGGCGCTGGCGATTCTGGCCGAGCCTTTGGTGGTATCGCTGTTCCAGTACGGCAAGTTCGGCGCTGAAGATGCGCTGATGACCCAGCGGGCGTTGGTGGCCTACGCGGTCGGCCTGTTGGCGCTGATCCTGATCAAGATCCTCGCGCCGGGGTTCTACGCTCAGCAGAACATCAAGACGCCTGTGCGCATCGCCATCGTCAGCCTGTTTGCGACTCAGGCGATGAACGCCTGGTTTGTCTTCGGTCTGGAGCTGGCGCATGTTGGGCTGGCGCTGTCGATCAGCCTGGCGGCCTGCCTCAATGCTGGCCTGCTGTACTGGCAGCTGCGCCGTGCTGATATCTTCCGGCCTTTGCCGGGGTGGGGGCTGTTCCTGGCAAAGCTGGTGGTCGCGGTGGTGGTGATGGTCGCGGCGCTGCTGGGCATGCTCCACTTCATGCCGGCCTGGGGCGAGGGTGAGATGCTGGTGCGTCTGCTACGCCTCGGCGCGTTGGTGGCGGTCGGCCTGGTCGCTTATTTCGGCATGCTCCTGCTGCTGGGTTTCCGCCCGCGCGACTTTGCCCGCAAGGCGCTGTGATGCCTGTTGTGCGCGGCGCGCTGTGCGTATAATCGGCCACTTTGTGAACAAGAAGCCTGTGTATGCAGCTGGTTCGAGGTCTTCATAATCTGCAGCCGCCCGAAGGGGGCTGTGTGGTCACCATCGGTAATTTCGACGGCGTTCACCGTGGGCACCAGGCCATCCTGGCGCGTCTGCGCGAGCGTGCCGCCGAGTTGGCCGTGCCCAGCTGCGTGGTGATCTTCGAGCCGCAGCCGCGCGAGTTCTTCGGCCCGGATACAGCACCGGCGCGTCTGACCCGGCTACGCGACAAGCTCGCCTTGTTGGCGGCAGAAGGCGTCGATCTGGTGCTGTGCCTGGCCTTCAATCGCCGTCTACGCGAGTTGTCTGCGGCCGAGTTCGTCCAGCGTGTGCTGGTCGATGGGCTGCGGGTGAAGGATCTGGAAATCGGCGACGATTTTCGCTTCGGCTGCGACCGCGCCGGCGATTTCGAATTTCTCCAGGCGGCTGGCCAGCGCCATGGCTTCAGTGTCGAGGCCTCGACCACCATCGAGGTGCTCGGTGGCCGTGTCAGCAGCACCCGGGTGCGCGAGGCATTGACCGCTGGCGATTTCGAGCTGGCCGAAGCCCTGTTGGGCCGGCCGTTTCGCATCGCCGGGCGTGTGCTGCATGGGCAGAAGCTGGGTCGTCAGCTCAATGCGCCCACCGCCAACATCCAGCTCAAGCGGCGCAAGGTGCCGTTGACCGGGGTTTATCTGGTGAGCTGCGTAATCGATGGCGTGATTCAACCAGGCGTCGCCAATATTGGCGTGCGTCCCAGCGTTGCCGGTGACGGCAGCGCCCATCTGGAAGTGCACCTTCTGGATTTTGCCGGCGACCTCTATGGCCGGCGTCTCTCGGTGGCTTTCCACCACAAGCTGCGTGATGAGCAGCGTTTCGCCTCGCTGGAGGCCTTGAAGGCGGCGATTGCCGCCGATATCGCCGCTGCCCGTGAATATTGGCAGAGCCACCCGCTGATGAAGAGCCCGAAATGACCGACTACAAAGCCACGCTGAACCTGCCCGATACCCAGTTCCCGATGAAGGCCGGCCTGCCGCAACGCGAGCCGCAGACCCTGCAGCGCTGGAACGAGATTGGTCTGTATAGCAAGCTGCGCAAGATTGGCGAAAGTCGGCCGAAGTTCGTCCTGCACGACGGCCCGCCCTATGCCAACGGCAGCATTCACATCGGTCATGCGCTGAACAAGATTCTCAAGGACATCATCACCCGCTCCAAGACCATGGCCGGCTTCGACGCGCCGTACGTACCGGGCTGGGACTGCCATGGCCTGCCGATCGAGCACAAGGTCGAGACTACCTTCGGCAAGAACCAGCCGGCGGATCTGACTCGTGAACGCTGTCGTACCTATGCCGCCGAGCAGGTCGAGGAGCAGAAGGCCAACTTCATCCGCCTCGGTGTGCTGGGCGACTGGGAAAACCCCTACCTGACCATGAACTTCGCCAACGAGGCCGGTGAGATCCGCGCGCTGGCGGAAATGGTCAAGAACGGTTTCGTGTTCAAGGGCCTCAAGCCGGTCAACTTCTGCTTTGACTGCGGCTCGGCGCTGGCCGAGGCCGAGGTCGAGTACCAGGACAAGAAATCCGAAGCCATCGACGTGGCCTTCCCGGTCGCGGACGCCGACAAGCTGGCCGCCGCCTTCGGCCTGGCCAGCCTGAGCAAGCCGACGGCCATCGTCATCTGGACCACCACGCCCTGGACCATTCCGGCCAACCAGGCGTTGAACGTGCATCCCGAGTTCACCTACGCGCTGGTGGACGTGGGTGATCGCCTGCTGCTGCTGGCCGAGGAAATGGTCGAAAGCTGCATGAAACGCTACGACCTGCAAGGGCAGGTGGTCGCCACCGCGCCGGGCGCGGCGCTGGAGCTGATCAACTTCCGTCATCCGTTCTATGACCGCCTGTCGCCGCTGTACCTGGCCGACTACGTCGAGCTGGGTGCTGGCACCGGCATCGTTCACTCGGCGCCGGCCTATGGTGAGGACGACTTCCATAGCTGCAAGCGCTACGGCATGAGCAACGACGAGATCCTTAACCCGGTGCAGAGCAACGGTGTGTACGTCGACTCGTTGCCGTTCTTCGGCGGCCAGTTCATCTGGAAGGCCAACTCGGCCATCGTTGCCAAGCTCGAAGAGGTCGGCGCGCTGCTCAAGCACGAGACCATCAGCCACAGCTACATGCATTGCTGGCGCCACAAGACGCCGCTGATCTACCGCGCCACCGCGCAGTGGTTCGTCGGCATGGACAGCCAGCCGAAGGAAGGCGGCACCCTGCGTGAGCGCTCCCTGGCGGCCATCGAGCAGACCAAGTTCGTCCCGGCCTGGGGCCAGGCGCGTCTGCACAGCATGATCGCCGGCCGTCCGGACTGGTGCATCTCGCGTCAGCGCAACTGGGGCGTGCCGATCCCGTTCTTCACTCACAAGGAAAGCGGCGAGCTGCACCCGCGCACCGTCGAACTGATGGAAGAGGTCGCCAAGCGCGTCGAGCAGGAGGGCATCGAGGCCTGGTTCAAGCTCGATGCCACCGAGCTGCTGGGCGTCGAGGCCGATCAGTACGACAAGAGCCGCGACACCCTGGACGTGTGGTTCGACTCCGGTACCACGCATTGGCACGTGCTGCGTGGCTCCCACGCCGAGCTGGCGCATGCTCAAGGCCCGGTTGCCGACCTCTACCTGGAAGGCTCCGACCAGCACCGTGGCTGGTTCCATTCCTCGCTGCTGACCGGCTGCGCCATCGACGGCCACGCGCCGTACAAGGAACTGCTGACCCACGGTTTCACCGTCGACGAGCAGGGCCGCAAGCAGTCCAAGTCGCTCGGCAACGTGGTCGCGCCGCAGAAGGTGATCGATAGCATGGGCGCCGACATCCTGCGCCTGTGGGTGGCCTCGACCGACTATTCCGGCGAGATGGCCGTCTCCGACCAGATCCTGCAGCGCAGCGCCGATGCCTACCGCCGCATCCGCAACACCGCACGTTTCATGCTGGCCAACCTCAATGGTTTCGACCCGGCCAAGGATCTGCTGCAGCCCGAGCAGATGCTCGATCTCGATCGCTGGGCGGTGGATGCCACCGCGCGCCTGCAGGACGAGCTGACCGAGGCCTACAGCGAATACCGCTTCTGGAACGTCTACTCCAAGGTGCACAACTTCTGCGTGCAGGAACTGGGTGGCTTCTACCTGGACATCATCAAGGATCGTCAGTACACCACGGCGGCCGACAGCGTGGCGCGTCGCTCCTGCCAGAGCGCGTTGTTCCACATCTGCGAGGCGCTGGTGCGCTGGGTGGCGCCGATCCTGGCGTTCACCGCCGAGGAAATCTGGCAGTTCCTGCCGGGTGAGCGCGCCGAGTCGGTGATGTTGGCCACCTGGTACGAGAACCTGGCGCGTCTGCCGCAAGGATTCGAGCTGGACAACGCCTATTGGGAGCGCGTCATGGCGGTCAAGGGCGCGGTCAACAAGGAGCTGGAAGCCATGCGCGCAAGCAAGGCCATCGGCGCCAGCCTGCAGGCTGAAGTCACCCTGTTCAGTGATGACACCTTGAGCGGCGATCTGGCCAAGCTCGGCGACGAGCTGCGCTTCGCGCTGATCACCTCGGCCGCTGCCACCGCGCCGTTGGCGGATGCGCCGGCCGATGCCGTCGTCACCGAGGTGCCGGGGCTGAAGCTGAAGATCGTCAAGTCCGTGCACGCCAAGTGTGGCCGTTGCTGGCACCTGCGCGCCGACGTCGGTAGCCACGCCGAGCATCCGGAACTCTGCAGCCGTTGCGTGAGCAACATTGAAGGCGAAGGTGAGGTGCGCAAGCATGCCTGACGCCCGTTTCGGCAAACTGCCCTGGCTGCTGCTCAGCGTGCTGATTCTGATCGGCGACCGGCTGACCAAGGATTTCTTCGAGGGCAGCCTGAGCATGTACCAGCAGATCGTGGTCATTCCGGACTACTTCAGCTGGACGCTGGCCTACAACACCGGTGCGGCGTTCAGCTTCCTGGCCGACGCTGCCGGCTGGCAGCGCTGGTTCTTCGCCGGTATCGCCGTCGTCGTCAGCGTCGTGCTGGTGGTTTGGCTCAAGCGCCTCAAGCGCAACGAGACCTTGCTGGCTGTGGCGCTGACCATGGTGCTGGGCGGCGCGCTGGGCAACCTGTATGACCGCGTGGTGCTGGGCCACGTGGTCGATTTCATCCTGGTGCACTGGCAGAACCGCTGGTACTTCCCGGCGTTCAACCTGGCCGACACCTTCATCACCATCGGTGCCATCCTGCTGGCACTGGATATGTTCAAGAGCGACAAGTCGGCGAAGGAGGCTACGCAATGACAGATGTACGCATTGGCCCGGATCGGGAAGTGACCCTGCACTTCGCCCTCAAGCTGGAAAGCGGCGACGTGGTCGACAGCACCTTCGATAAGCAGCCGGCGACCTTCAAGGTCGGTGACGGCAACCTGCTGCCGGGTTTCGAGCAAGCGTTGTATGGTTTCAAGGCGGGTGACAAGCGCAGTGTGCAGGTGCAGCCGGAGCAGGGCTTCGGCCAGCCTAACCCGCAGAACGTGCAGATCATGCCGCGTAGCCAGTTCGAGGACATGGAGCTTTCCGAGGGGCTGCTGGTGATCTTCAACGATGCCGCCAACACCGAGTTGCCGGGTGTGGTCAAAGCCTTCGACGACAAGCAGGTGACCATCGACTTCAATCATCCGTTGGCCGGTAAGGTGCTGCAGTTCGACGTGGAAATCATCGAGGTCAAAGCGCTCTAACCAGTAGTGCTGACCCTGTAGGAGCGGCTTTAGCCGCGAGCTCTTCTTGCAGCCTGCACTGATCCCGCGCAGGCTGTATCTTTCGGGATCGACTCAGCATGTCTTTGCGATCCCCGATCAATACCGAGACAGCCAGCATGTATATCAAACTCGCCAATCCCCGCGGCTTCTGCGCCGGCGTTGACCGCGCTATCGAGATCGTCAACCGCGCCCTGGAAGTATTCGGCCCGCCCATCTACGTGCGCCATGAAGTGGTGCACAACAAGTTCGTGGTCGAGGACTTGCGTGCCCGTGGCGCCGTGTTCGTCGAAGAGCTGGATCAGGTGCCGGACGACGTCATTGTCATCTTCAGTGCCCACGGCGTCTCCAAGGCCGTACGCGATGAGGCCGCGCGCCGTGGCCTGAAGGTCTTCGACGCGACCTGTCCTTTGGTGACCAAGGTACACATGGAGGTCGTGCGTTACAGCCGCGAAGGGCGTGAGTGCATCCTCATCGGTCACGAGGGCCACCCGGAAGTGGAGGGCACCATGGGCCAGTACGACGCCAGCAACGGCGGCGCCATCTACCTGGTCGAAGACGAAGCGGATGTCGCCGAGTTGCAGGTGCGTGACCCCGAAAACCTGGCGTTCGTGACTCAGACCACGCTGTCGATGGACGATACCAGCAAGGTGATCGACGCGCTGCGAACGAAGTTTCCTGCTATCGGTGGCCCGCGCAAGGACGACATCTGCTACGCCACGCAGAACCGCCAGGATGCGGTCAAACAGCTCGCCAGCGAATGCGATGTCCTGCTGGTAGTCGGCAGCCCTAACAGCTCCAACTCCAACCGCCTGCGCGAACTGGCCGAGCGCATGGGCACCCCGGCCTATCTGATCGATGGTGCGGAAGACATGCGCTCCGAATGGTTCGCCGATGCCAAAGGCGTCGGCATCACCGCAGGCGCTTCCGCGCCTGAGGTATTGGTACGCGGCGTGGTGGAACAACTGCGCGCCTGGGGCGCTGAAGGGGAGACCGAACTGGATGGCCGACCGGAGAACATCACGTTTTCCATGCCGAAGGAATTGCGGGTGAAGGCGATCTAGTCGTTAAGAGCGCGTGGGTTTAACGCGCCGTTTCTAGCCGCATTCCTGGGCGAATAGAAATGCCTGACAGGAAGCGATACTGCTTTTGAGCCCTATAAGAACGCCGCGACTCCCTTAGGAGCGCGGCGTCTTTTTTGGGCACTTGGCGTGCAGCTATAAACCGGCTTTGGTCAATTAACGCCAGCAGTCGTTTGTGCTACTGCTACCACTCTTGCCTTTTGTTCCTTGGGCATTGAGTGTCAGATTTCCGCACTTCGTATCGTTTGCCTGCGCGCCTTGTGGGGTGGCTGTCAATGTGTAGCCGCCACCACCGCTTCCGACGCTGAGGCTGTATTTGCCCGTTTGCGAGCTGCTGCTGGAGAGCCCCAACTTGCCTATGTCATCTGTTGCCGTGATATAGGCGTTGGTCTGAGCATAATAACGCTCCTGGCGAGCCGCGGCGTCATTCAGCATCGCCATCCCTTCTGCACGATTACTGCGTAACACGTATTCTTGGTAGCTTGGGTACGCGATGGCTGCAAGGATGCCAATGATCACGACCGTGATCATGACTTCCAGCAAGGTAAAACCTGCTGCAGATCGAGCTTTCATCAATCTTTCTCCGGGAGAATTTGCCAACTTTGCCGACCCGATACGCTAGGGCCAAAATTGATATTTACCGATGCACCATCGGTGGTGAAGAACTTGTCACCGCTGAGGGTAAACCCGCCAGCAGGGCTCTCGAAGCCTGAAACGCTCTGGCCATTGTAGTTATCGCTTGCGTTGACGACACCGTCGTTGTTGAAGTCGAAAACCGCAAAGTTGGTGCGTCCCCCAGTATAGGGGTTGATGCCATAGTTGCGACCGACCAGCCCTGCAGCGCACGGGTCGCTGGAAGGTGTCAGTGTGCTGAGGAACAGCACCTGGCCCCTTGCGGCCATCTCGTTGACGATACGTTCACCTTCGGCTGTACCTCCGACGACCAAGTCCAGATACCACCCATATTTCCCAGTGCTCCCGTTACGCCATGTCACCGCTGTATCACTCAATGTTCTTACTGTGCGGCTGATGGTCGTTTGGCCGTTTTGGAAGGTTGCAGTAGTGCTCGTCAAGGACTGCCCTTGCAGATTCGAACGTGAAATGCTGGGAGCGTCGCTACTGGCCGTAGCTTGCCCGGTCGTTTTCTGATCCCAGATTCCGTAGATCGTCTGAATGACGGCATTTTCCTCTCTGGATTTATCCGCCTCCCGGAAGTAGCGGCCTGTACCAAACATGATTATGTAACCATTCATGCTGGGGTGACGGACTAACGAGGGCGGTGCCGTAATGGGCTGTACCTGATCCGTGCCTGTGCGAGCCGTAAACAGTGGGCTACCACCGTAGGACACCTTGAAGTTACTCACGGCAATATTGGACGTATGGCTCAGCGGATTGCGCGCCGTGCCATCTGCATTGGTTCCTGCATTGTCGATCAGGTCGAAGCGCCACAGATTGCCTTTCAGGTCTCCTGCATAGACATAGTCAGCGTAGCCATCACTGTTATTGTCGGCTACCCGAACAGTGGAAAGACCATTATTGGTATCCGCATCTGCGGTAGGAATTTTCTTGATCAAATTGCCTGTAGCGATATCGATCAACATCAGTACAGCTCGACCACTGTCGCTGTCATAACCGTTGCCAGTGACTACAGCCCATTGACCGCTGTGCAGCTTGGCAATAGTGGGAGTGGGGAAGCTGTAACCCATGTCGCTGGGCGTGTTGGCAGGTGAACCGGCAGGGATGTCTTGGCCGACATTGAACTCCCAGAGCAGAGAGATATTCGCAGGATCCGTGATATCCAAGGCGAATAGAGCGCGTCCACCAGCACGCAGTGTGCCGACTAACACAGTGCGCCATTGGTTATCGATGTAGACATCACGAACCACCGGAGTGCCATCGACGTAGAACTTGTGAGCGGCCCCCTGTTCATTGTAGTTGGGTGAGGTGAGTCGATAGAGCTCAGGGATGACGGCTGTGGGCACGAAGGCGAACTGTTCTTCGCCACTATCATTGAACGCATGCAGCATGCCGTCGTTGGCGCCAACATAGATGCGCTTGCTACGACTCGCCTGGGCAGTCGCGAAGTTTCCGTAGTTACCGCTTGGCTCGATGCTGTCAGCCAGATAGGCAAGATACTGGGCTCCACCGACGACGATGGGGTTGGAATTGATGATGTCTCCGAGCAACGAGTCCCGGGCTCGGAAGTTGGCATTCGCAGTACCTTTTACGAAGTCCAGTCTGTTCTGCCCAAGTGTCTGGTTGGCGGTGCTCATGGTGCCATTGGTCATCGTAGCAGGAGTGCCCGTGGCCAGATCAGTTGCCATGGCAGCCTGAAGGTTGACGCGTTGGCCGGCATTATTTACCGCTTCCCGGCTCGCCAGGTTGTTCCAGGTCAGTTCCTGAAGGCCTGTCCCATTTGCAGTCGACATCCGAATGGTTCGTCCAGAGGCTGACAATTGCGAGCTGGCACTCCACAAACGGCTCCTTGTGCCAGTGCTTCTGTCGAGTTGTTCCTTGATCAGGTCACCGCTCCACGTATTGATCCTGTAATCGGTGCGATAGATATAAAGATCGTCGGAGGCTTCGTTACCGGCGACAGAAACGGCAGGGCTGGTTACCGAGTTGTTCGACTGCTCAAGGTTATTGAAGGCCTTGGTCAACTGCTCTCTCAGGGTCAGGGCATTGGTGACCAGGAAATAGTTGTCAGGATCGCCGGTGATCTTGGTGGTATCACGACCTGGCATGCCGTATTTGGCGGCATACCACAGCGGGCTCTTCAGGAGTACCGCGTTGCTTGCACTGGCAGAGGGAGTGAACGTGCGCGATGCGGTTGGCGGAAGCCCTTCACATTCCGAACTGCTGGTATTGGCAACGCACCAACCAGCTGGGCGTCCCGGTGGAGTATTGAGGCGATAGCGGGTTTGTCCGTCACAACTGGCTCTGTTGCCGTTGTTGGCGGTTCTGTCTCTCAGGTCGCATATCTCAAGGTAGATGCCATCCGTTTGTGCTCCGGTGCCGGAAATAACATAGCCCATATGTTGCTGCATACCGCCAGCCGCATATTCGGAGACTAAGTTGACCTGAAGTTGATCGTTGGCAGTGACGGACAAGGTATAGAGCGCAATGGCATCCATGTCATGGTCAGCGCCTTGCTCGACGTCTTCGTAGTTGATCCGGAAAACCGCATAAGGGCGTCCGCCATTGACCGACGTGTCTCGATCACTGCCGTCTGGATCAGTATTCGCAATCTGTTGAACGTAGAAATCGACAATCTGGTTGGTCGGCTGAAACTCAGCTGTATTACTAATACCGCTACCACCCACTGATTTGGCGAAGGGTACCAAGGTGATGCGACTGTTACCTACGGGGAAATTGATCTGAGGCAGAGGTGAGGCAAGTGCAACGGCATAGGTCTGCAACATCCGGCTGCCGCCGATCACGTTTCTGGCGGCAAAGCGGGCAACGCCGGCTGAGTAATAAGTACCTTGCTTACTTGGTTCCTCTGGAGCTAGCCCACGAAGGGTGGCCAAGTCGGTGATGGTCTTGGCCGTTGGTGCGTTATCGGAAACGCCATTGGACTCGCCAATGAATACGCTCTTACCGACCAAGCCTTCTGCCACGCCAATTGCATTAGTTTCAGTCGAGGCATTCAAACCCTGAATGGAGGTGGGGTCATTTGAGTTCGAGAATGCTTCGCCATTGGCCTGCCAGCTGGATTTTCCTCCTGGCAGTTTGTAGTCGTAGGACGGGTTGATATCACTGATGACAGTCAT
This sequence comes from Pseudomonas sp. FG29, assembly GCF_057809355.1. Classification (NCBI taxonomy): domain Bacteria; kingdom Pseudomonadati; phylum Pseudomonadota; class Gammaproteobacteria; order Pseudomonadales; family Pseudomonadaceae; genus Pseudomonas; species Pseudomonas sp. FG29. Next base: position 136,605 of record NZ_JBMDJU010000007.1, read on the forward strand.
CGCCGGGAGCGAGCAGGCAGGGTAGTTGCCGCCACTTGTGCTGTAAGGCGCAACCCACGCAGGTTTATCCAGCCCCAATGTCTGATCGGCGCCGCTGGTGCCAGTGTAGTTGTACAAGGAAGTTGGAGCGCTTGCGCCAGAAAAATAGCGTAGCGTCTCATACATCATTTCGCCTACAGGGTTACCCCACATGTAGCAGTTGTCACTTTGAGCGAGCGGTCGGGTCGTGATCCAGTCGCAACTGTAAGTGTTGCTGCCATAATTGAAGCTATAGATGCGTAATTTGTTGATGGTCGCAACAATTCCGTTACGCTGCGGCGATGGATTATTTATCGGGTTCGAGCAATAACTGGCATCAGAGGAGCAAAATTGTCCGGTATAAGGATCCACTTCGCGGGTGAAACTGCCCATGTTGGCGCGCAAGATACCGCCGCTCATGCTCTTTTCATAAGAGCCAGTCAGCAAGCCAAAATGCATTCTGTTGGTTTCGCCAAAGTCATGAAGAATGCCTGTAGGCTTAACGGCACCACTGCCATAAATTTTGCAAGTGCTGTCTCTTAATGTCTGACTGCCTGTTGGGCAAACTTCAACGCGTACATTGTAGTCCGTTAGTGTGCTGGTGGCAGCAGCTGGCAACTTCCAGTAGAGCCCCCATTTGTCGCCGCCAGTTCCCTCTTCATGACGGAAAGTTACTTGGTAACTTTGTCCCCCTATAAGGGCAATGCTTCCTGAGTGCTGGTTAAGTGAACCGTCAGAGTTATTATTGGCATGGCCCCCGTACCAAGAGGCTACTAAGGTGCTCCCTATCTGTACGTCGACAGCATCGTCACCATCCACTGCGAACGTATAGTTTCCGGTGCTTGGAGGGGTCAGTGTCGCTGTAATCGTGGTGTGGTAGTTATCATCATTACATCCGTTACCATTGAAAGGGTTGCCATCCCTGTCTTTGAATATCTGTGTGGCCGGGCCGCTTCCACAACGTCTGGGGTTGCCACTGTTATTCGTGAAGAGCGAATCCATTTCAGCTTTGTTATTGGGGCTAGCAACGCTATCCTTCCATGTCGTTACCGTGACATTGCTTAGAACGTTTGCTGGAACCAGCACCCAGCCTGCCGGAGACGGGCCCCCGGATGTGCAGTTCGCCGTGCCACCTGTGCTGGTGACGCACTCGTCCATAGCCACAGGGCGCTCTTTTGACACCCAGTTCCAGACTCGGAAGGTTGTATTGGTAAGAACACGTAATTGTGGAATGCCCGTATCTTGAGTCTTGGATACCACCGCGAACATATGGTGATAACCTGTTGCGGGCTGAGAGAGGGGTGTGAAATCTGTGATGTTGTAGCCATCAGTGGAGTTGTATTCCTTACCCCATGCATGGGCATCGCGAGGAATGTAAGCGCCCTGTAGAAGGGTCCTACTCTCCGTGTCCGTTACACGGAAACCGCCATAAAGCACTTTGCGCAGTGCATCCATGCGCGAGGTGGTCAGATAGTTAAGGTAGTCACCACTCCACTGCCCGCTGCAGCGCTTGTTCGTTGCCAAAGCTGTCGGTACAAACGTTCCATCTGTATAGGTATAGCAAACGTTGGAGTTGAAGTAGCCGAAGTAGTCGATGCCCCCTTGGGTGCTACCAAGATATCCTTTGTAGCCGACATCGATGATGCCATCGCCATTGAGATCGGAGGCATCGTTGTAGGCTTCGTAATAAAGTTTATGGTCGCGCCCCATGACCAGCATATTGAGGGGAGGAGTAGCTCGGCTTACGAATAGTGGCGTCTGCGCGGGATTGTTTGCTCCGCCTGCTGCGAATGCTGGAGTGGCTAGTATTGACAATGTCAGTGCGCTGACCTGAAGGAGTGCATGAGTTCGCATTATGATTTACCTTCAGTTGAATACTTTGGCAGTGGTGGATCGAAGATTGGCGTTTTGCCCGTTTTCGGTATTTCCGGCTTTCGCATTGATTTCGTAACGGAAGGTGCCGATACCCAGCATCATATTGCCGTACTCAGGGTTTTCCGCCTGGCCTTGCGTGGCGCCTGAAGGGGCTGCTACTGCATACCATTTTATCTGCAGGCCACTTTCTCCCGTTACTGGTGTGTAACTTAGAGAAGTGGTGAAGCTTTGAAGATAGGCTGGTTGACTGTTCAAAAAGCAGTAACTGCCTGTGCAGTTATTCTGCTCGCGAGGCTTTAACGGTGTAGTGAGAAGACCTTCGCCTTGTCGGAGCGCTGCTTCTCCATAGTTCACAAGCTTTTGCTGCTCTGCCATATTGCCGGTGATCCGGCTTTCCAATGCGGTTTCACGGGCGCCTGAGAGCGCCAATAGGGTGATGACCAGCAGCATGATCAATGCAATGAAAAGTGCAGCGCCGCGTTCTTTATGGGGAAGTCGGTGGGGCATCATGGCATTAGATTCCTTAACATCACGGTACTTTGCGAAACTTGATAGAGTTGGCCTTTATCATCTGCTTTTAGTGCAGTAACCACGCTGTCGCTGTTCGCCAGGCCAGTCAGTGCCTGCCAATGATTGAGGGCATCGCCCACGGCAACCGATTCTCTAAGATTTGCGCCAGAGCTACGCATCAGTGCGGTATAGCGTACGGCCAGAATGGGAAGGTTCGTCGCGGCTGTCGTGTATTGACTGATATTACGAGGGTCAGCAGCACTGCCTACGCCGAACTCGTAGCGCAGGTCGACAAGCCCGGAGACCAGTTCGCCTGTCTGAGCTGTGCGTCCGTCGAGAACTGCACCTGCCAGATTGGTATGAACCCGTGTGCATTTGAGGGTGCCTGATAGGCTATTGGCGTCTTTCTCGAAAAAAAGCCGCTCAACGACGATCTCATTCGCACTGGTATAAGGCCCTGCTTCCAAAGCCGTCGCTGTCGCTGGCAGATCACCAAGGCAGTTGCGCTCCAGATGATCGCGAGGCTGATAACGAATGCAGATAGAGTCCAACGCCGTCCGTTTGACTGTTACGCCTGCTGCGAATGTCCCACAGCTCGCCAAATTCGTTTCGGAGGGGGCCGGGAAAGCACTTTCCGGTTGCTCGTCTGGACGGCGACGATAACCTGCCTTGGTTAGCTCCTGTTGCAGCATCAAAAGCGCATAGCGACCTGCCTCCAGGTTTTCGGTCTGATTCTGTTGGAAGGAGTAACTGCGCTTGTTATCGATATAGATCTGGGTAACACCCAATATGAGGAAGCTGCTGATTGCGAGTGCAACCATGAGTTCGACCAGCGACAAGCCTGCTTGCGTGCGTTGGTAATTCATTTCGGCACCTTATATCTGAGTCCGCAGGCGGTAGTAGCAAACTGTCGAACTGGTTCCGTCCGCATTCAGGCATTCGCCTGATTTGGCATGCCAGGCGATCTGTATCTCGACAGCATTGCCACTGTTGTTACAAGTGCCTGCTGCACTCGTGCGGCAGATGTGAAAATCACTTTTCAGCAGGCTTTCGTCGTCTTCGCTCAGAGCACCTACTGGAAGCATCTTCGCAACCTTGTCCGCCCAGCAGCCCAACTGTCCTGATGCATTGGCCGGCAAGGGGAAACAAGTTGACGGTTTTTCTGGGAAGTCTGCTGCTGCTGCCTTGTAAAAGCCTGACGAAGCCGGCAACCCCGTTGGCATGGCCCGCATCATTTCAGCCAGGTCGTTGGCCAGTGTCATGGCGACATTGCGTTGAGCTGAGTCCTGTGTGTACTGAATGGTACGGGTCTGCAGCGCAACCATACCAAGCACACCTACGCTTATGAGGAGCAATGTCACCAGGACTTCGATCATGCTGAAGCCGTGTTCAGCTCTGCGCTTCATCGGAGGTTTCCTCTGGTTGCGAGTAGGTGCATGTGCTCATCTGATCACTGGCTTGAGAACCACTCTTGCCCCGGGGCCAGGTGCGCGTGCTACCGCTAGGGGTGACATGGATGGTGTAGCCGTTGGCGGCATCATCACCTTTGCAGGTGATAAAGGTCGCTTCGGTTCCACTGCCGTTGTAACGGAAAGTCAGCTCGCTCGTGCTGGCGCTGATGCTGACTTCAGACGGTACCGCCATGCTTCGCAACACTTCATCAGATGTGCAATCCGTCTTGACGCGCCATTCTCCATCCTCTTGGCAGACTTTGATGAGGGTGCGTTGTTCGGCAGCAGCACTCCGGGCGAACTGAAGCAGGGAGAGCAGTTCATTGTTGACCGACTGAGTGCGGTTGTTGGCAATGAATTGGGTGAAGCTCGGTAAAGCGATCATCGCGAACACGCCGAGCAAGGTCACGATGATCATGAGTTCGATCAGGGTGAATCCTCTCTGTCGTGATGGTAGGCAAGTGGAATGCTTGCATGGATTCGCCAGAGTGATGGGCATGACATGGCTTCTGAATGGTAAAGGGCAGCTAAATACTGCCGCTCATGTTGGCGCATGTCCTTTCTCTCGGGATGACTGGTTCAGCTGTCGGTATGATCGGTCTGACAGCAAGCTGAGCCAGGTTCGGCATCCTCCTTTTTCAGCCGTCCTTGGCGGTTGAGGGTAAGTTGCCAGTGCATCTCGTGATGACAAAAAGTGAAGCTGCCGTTGCTGGCGCTGGTCATGCCATTGGCTCTGAATATGACGTTCTGCCCCCCAAAGCCCCGCCAACAGAGTTTGTATTGACGATCAGGGGTGAAACTTCTGACCAGTTGCTGATCTTTGAGGCGAATCAACAGCCAGTGATGTTGCCACCCCCCATCACATTTCTCTCCGTTACTGGAGCCACAAAGAACGTGGGTGTTTCGTTCAGTGATCGCTTGCGTTCGTGCGTGATTGAGAAATGCTATCAATTCGTTGCGAATGCTCTCGGCTCGACTTTGCTCGACCAAGTAGCCATAAGAGGGGGGGATCAGGCTGATCAAGATACTCAGTACGGCGAGTGCTATTAGAAGCTCATGCAAGGTTAGGGCGTTTTGGACGTGCTTTTTCACGGGGGCTTCCTCTGCGCGTATGATCCACGGCCTTCCTGACCGCTTCTTTGGTTTTAGACCCTGATAGGGCGCTGTCAATTTTTCTGGGGGAAACGGGTGTTGCTTAGAGATGTCGTTTTGGTTGGCGGAGGCGCCATTGGTCTGCTGTCTGCCATGCTCCTGGCTCGGCAAGGTATGTCAGTCACCGTGCTTGAAGCCGGCGAGGCCGGCCGCGAGTCTTCCTGGGCCGGTGGCGGTATCGTTTCGCCGCTCTATCCCTGGCGTTACAGCGCGGCAGTGACGGCCTTGGCGCATTGGTCGCAGGATTTCTACCCCGGGTTCGGACAGCGCTTGCTGGCGCAGACGGGGCTCGATCCCGAGGTGCATGTCACCGGGTTGCACTGGCTGGATCTGGATGATGAAGCCGAGGCGTTGAGCTGGGCCGAGCGTGAAGGGCGGGATCTGCATTCGGCGGATATCGCGTCGGTATATCGCCAGGTTCCGGTGCTCGGTGCGGGGTTCGCGCGCGCCATTCATATGCCGGGTGTGGCCAATGTGCGCAACCCTCGTCTGGTCAAGGCGTTGCGTGCGGCGCTTGCCGCTATGCCGAACGTCGAGATTCGTGAGCACTGCCCAGTGACCGGTTTCATCCGCGAGGACGGTCGTATCCGTGGCGTCACCGCCGGCACTGAGTTGATTCGCGCCGAGCGGGTGGTGCTGGCTGCTGGAGCCTGGAGTGGCGAGTTGCTGAAGACGCTTGGTCTGCAGCTACCCGTCGAGCCGGTAAAAGGGCAGATGATCCTGTACAAGTGCGCCGAGGACTTTCTGCCGAGCATGGTGCTGGCCAAGGGGCGCTATGCGATTCCGCGCAGGGATGGCCATATTCTCGTCGGCAGTACGCTGGAATATGCCGGGTTCGACAAGACGCCGACCGACACTGCGCTGGAGAGCCTCAAGGCTTCCGCCGAGGAGCTTTTGCCGGCGCTCGCCGGTGCTCAGGTGGTCGGGCATTGGGCGGGATTGCGCCCGGGCTCGCCGGAAGGCATCCCCTTTATCGGCGAGCTGCCATCTCATCCGGGCCTGTGGCTCAACTGCGGGCATTTCCGCAATGGCCTGGTGCTTGCCCCGGCCTCCTGCCAGTTGCTGGTCGATCTGATGCTGGAGAGCGAGCCGATCATCGATCCGGCGCCTTATGCGCCGGGCAATCGCCTGGGTTAGCTGCGCGGCAGCGCCAGCGACTGCCGCTGGCGCAGCATTTCAGTCGATACCCAGCTTCTTCAGGCGATAGCGCATCGAGCGGAAGGTCAGGCCCAGGCGTTGGGCGGCGGCCGTGCGGTTCCAGCGGGTTTCCTCCAGGGCCTGCATGATCAGCTTGCGTTCGATGTCTTCGAGATAGTCCTCGAGGTTGTCGATCTGCGCAAGGCTTGCTTCACCGCCTTCATTACCCAGGCCGCTGGCATCGGCCAGGCGCAGATCATTGGGCGTGATCTGGTCGTCTTCGCAGAGGGTATAGGCACGCTCGAGCATGTTCTCCAGCTCGCGCACGTTGCCGGGGAAGCGGTAGTTCTTCAGCTTCTCCAGCGCCTCGGGGTGCAGTTTCGCGGCAGTCAGGCCGGGCGCGTCGGCCAGGCGCGCGAGCATGACTTCTGCCAGTTGGGCGATGTCTTCGCGACGTTCACGCAGCGGCGGCACACGTAATTCGATTACGTTGAGGCGGTAGTAGAGATCCTGGCGGAAGCGGCCGGCAGCGACTTCGGCGGCCAGATCCTTGTGCGTGGCGCAGAGGATGCGTACGTCGACCACCACTTCCTGCTGGCCGCCAACGGCGCGCACGGCCTTTTCCTGAATCGCGCGCAGCAGCTTCACCTGCATGGGCAGCGGCAGGTCGGCGACTTCGTCGAGGAACAGGGTGCCGCCATTGGCTGCCTGGAACAGCCCCTGCTTGTCTTCGATGGCGCCGGTAAAGCTGCCTTTCTTGTGGCCGAAGAATTCGCTTTCCATCAGCTCGGACGGAATCGCGCCGCAGTTGACTGGTACGAAAGGGCGCTCGGCACGCGGCCCCTGCTCGTGGATCAGGCGCGCTACCAGCTCCTTGCCGCTGCCCGATTCACCGCTGATGTAGACCGGCGCCTGGCTACGGGCGAGTTTCTGGATTTGCTTGCGCAGCGACTTCATGGGCGGAGAGTCACCGAGCAGGCGGCTGTCGACCGGCACGTCCTGGTCTTCCGGCGTGCGCAGGCGCATGGCGGCGGCGACCAGTTCGCGCAGGCGGCCGAGATCCACCGGCTTGGTCACGAAGTCGAACGCGCCGGCTTTGAGGGCGTTGATCGCCGTATCCAGGCTGCCGTAGGCGGTGATCATCGCCACCGGTACCTGCGGGTGGCGCTGCTGGATGTGCTGCACCAGGTCGAGGCCGGTGCCGTCCGGCAGGCGCATGTCGGTCAGGCACAGATCGAAAGGTTCACGCGCCAGCCATTCGCGCGCTTCCTTGACGTTGCGCGCGCTGCGGGTATCCAGCTTCATGCGGCCGAGGGTGATTTCCAGCAGTTCGCGGATATCGGGCTCGTCGTCGACGATCAGGGCTCTCTGGCGGTTCATGCTCAACTCAGCTTGCGCGGATGGGCGAAGGTGATGCGGAAGCAACTGCCGCCTTCTTCGCGGGGTTTGTAATCGAGGCGGGCCTGGTTGCTCTCGCACAGCTCGCGCGAGATGTACAAGCCAAGGCCGGTGCCCTTGTTTTCCGTGGTGTAGAAGGGCTCGAAGATATGCTGCTCCTGCTCCGGCGGCACGCCAGGGCCGTCGTCGAGAATCTCCAGCACGGGCAGATCGCTTTCCGCATCGCGGAACAGGCGCAGCCAGACCTGGCCAAACCGGTGCTTCTGGGCACTGTAGCGCAGGCCATTCTGTACCAGGTTGGTCAGCACCTGATTGAGCTGGTGCGGATCCATCCGAGTCTGCAATCCGCCGCCGCGTGCCTCCAGGTGGAGCTGGCGGTCGGCGGGGGCCGAGCTGCGAAACTCGCTGGCGAAGCGATGCAGCCAGTACTTGAGGTCGAGCAACTGCGGCTCGGCCTGGCGACGGCGGGAAAGCTGCAGGACGTTTTCGATCACCAGGTTCATGCGTTTGGAGTGATCCTGGATGATCTGCGCCAGGCGCTGATCCGGGCCTTGCAGGTCTTCGGACTCCTGCAGCAACTGGGCAGCGTGGCTGATGGCGCCCAGCGGGTTGCGAATCTCGTGGGCGATGCCGGCGGTGAGGCGGCCGAGGGAGGCAAGCTTGAGTTGCTGCGCCTGCTGGGCGATCTGCGAGATATCGTCGAGGAACACCAGCGTGTGCTGCGCCTCGCCGCGCTGCAGGGAAATGAAGCTGGGTTGCAGGATTGGGCCATCCGCCTGGGCTTGCAGATTCTCCGGGCGCAGGGTCGGGTTGTGCAGCCATTGCTGCAGGCGCTTGACCAGCTCCGGGCAATGCGGATCGATGATCTTGCCGCTCAGCTCGCCGCGCCCGAGCAGTTGTGTCGCGCCCTGGTTGGCCAGCAGCACGCGGTGCTGGGTATCGAGCACCAGGATGCCGGTGCGCATGCGCTGGATGATCTGCGTGTTGAGTTCTTCCAGGTTGGCCACGTCGGCGGCGCGCTGTTCGGCCAGCGTCTCGCTCAGGCGCAGGCGGCGGGTAATGCCCTGAATGAACAGCGCGCCGGCAAAGCACAGTGCCCCCAGCGCGCCGGCCTGCACGAACTGGCTGGAGGCTGCCGGGTAATGCAGGCTCAGGTAGAAGGTGGTGAAGATCAGGGCAATGGCGGTGATCGCCGCGATCAGCAGGCCGATGCGTCCGCGCAGGAGGATGTTGGCGATGGCGACGGCAACCACCAGCAGGTTGCCGATGCCGCTGGGCGTACCGCCAGCGGCGTAGAACAGCGCCGATAGGAAGATCACGTCGACCAGCGCCAGGCTGAACAACTGCACCAGGTGCTTGGGCCTGTGCACCAGTACGGCGATGAAGATGTTGAGGATCAGGTAGATCCAGCTGCCAGTGCGGAACAGCTCGATATGCACGACGTCCAGAAACTGCTCGTCGAGCTTGCTGGAAATCAGCAGCACCAGCGCCAGGCCGATGCTGAGCCGGTAGAAGTTGTAAAGCCGGAGAATCCGCCGTGCAGGCGTGCTGTCGAGGGCGGTGGTCGTATCAGCGATCACCGGATTGCGTGCCTTGTTCGAGGTGCGCCTGGCTGCAGAACCAGCGCTGATCCTGTTTCAGCGCCTGGGCCTGAGGAACGTGCACGCCGCAGTGGTCGCAACGCACCATGGGCGCGGCGTCCTGCTGCCGGGAGGATTGCCTGGCAGCCTTCGGTGCGCTGATGTAGCGACGCCAGACCCAGACCGCAGCGCAGATGATGGCGATCCAGAACAGCAGGCGAAACAGACCCATGGTGCACTCTTCTTCGTGATTGAGGCTGGCAGTTTAGCCAAGCCCACGCCGTCGGCACAGTGGCTAAATGGCACGTACTGCGCAGTTCGCAGGCACAAAAAAGGAGGCCGTGGCCTCCTTTTTTGTGCTGATGCCTTCGGTCAGTCGAACAGGCCGAAGGTCAGGTAGCTCCAGAACGAGCGCTTCTTCTCGGTCTCGCCGGTCTTGGCGTCCTGCTGCAGCTCGCGCGGGATCTGCTGCACGGCATCTTCGTACTGGCGGATCACGTCCTGGTTGGCGCGGGTCTCGCCCGGCGGCAGCGGCGCTTCGGTATCGAGCAGGCCGAGGGTGGCCTTGGCCAGCCAGGAGCGGTTGTCGTCTTCCTCTTGCAGCGGGACGAACTGGCCGTCCTGCAGGCTCGGGTGATCCGGGTAGTTGAGTTTGAGGGTTTCCAGGCTGGTGGCCGCCAGGTCATTCAGCGCCAGGTGCTGGTAAGCCTCGGTCATGATCGCCAGGCCGTCACCGACCGCCGGAGTTTCCTGGAAGTTCTCTACCACGTAGCGGCCACGGTTGGCCGCGGCGACGTAGGCCTGGCGGGTCAGGTAGTAGTGGGCGACATGCACTTCGTAGGCAGCCAGCAGGTTGCGCAGGTAGATCATCCGCTGCTTGGCATCCGGCGCGTAGCGGCTGGTCGGGTAGCGGCTGGTGAGCTGGGCGAACTCGTTGTAGGAGTCGCGCGCCGCGCCCGGGTCACGCTTGGTCATGTCCAGCGGCAGGAAGCGCGCCAGCAGGCCGCGATCCTGATCGAACGAGGCCAGGCCCTTGAGGTAGTAGGCGTAGTCGACGTTGGCATGCTGCGGGTGCAGACGGATGAAACGCTCAGCCGAGGACTTGGCAGCCTCCGGCTCGACGTTCTTGTAGTAGGCGTAGATCAGTTCCAGCTGCGCCTGCTCGGCATAACGGCCGAAGGGGTAACGCGACTCCAGCGCCTTGAGCTTGGCGACGGCCTGGGTATAGCTACGGCTGTCCAGGTCGGCCTGGGCCTGCTGGTACAGCTCCGCCTCGCTGAGGTTTTCATCGACCTCCGGCTGCTTGGAAGAGCAGGCGGCGGTAAGGGCGAGGATGGCGATCAGCAGCAGGTGTTTCACTTGCATAGCGGCTTGCGTCCCTGTGACGGCTGCAGGGCCGTCCTGTTATGATGAGCGCCCCCTGGAAACCCCTGGGGCAAAGACGCCGTATTTAACCACAAGCCCGTCGCCGAAACCAAAGGCCGGGCACCCGCCGTTGCCGAAGATGACTTCCACGATTAAACAGCCCATCCAACTCCAGGCCGAAGTGCCGTTCGAACTGGGCGGCCAGCGCCTCGATCAGGTCGCCGCACAATTGTTCGACGAGTTCTCTCGTTCGCGTCTTTCCGCCTGGATCAAGGACGGCCGCCTGACCGTCGACGGCGAAGTAGCGCGCCCGCGCGACACCGTGCATGCCGGCTCGAAGCTGGTGCTCGATGCCGAGCAGGAAGCCCAGGGCGAATGGATCGCACAGGACATCGAGCTGAACATCGTCTACGAGGACGAGCACCTGCTGGTGATCGACAAACCTGCCGGTCTGGTCGTGCACCCGGCCGCCGGGCATGCCGACGGCACCTTGCTCAATGCTCTGCTGCATCACGTGCCGGACATCATCAACGTACCGCGTGCCGGCATCGTCCATCGTCTGGACAAAGACACCACCGGCCTGATGGTGGTCGCCAAGACCCTGCAGGCTCAGACCAATCTGGTCGAGCAACTGCAGAAGCGTACCGTCAGCCGTATCTATGAATGCATATGCATTGGCGTGATCACCGCCGGCGGCACCATCAACGCGCCTATCGGCCGCAGTTCCAGCCAGCGCCAGCGCATGGCGGTGACCGACGGCGGCAAGCCGGCGGTCAGTCATTACCGCGTGCTCGAGCGCTACCGCTCGCACACCCATGTGCGGGTCAAGCTGGAAACCGGGCGTACTCACCAGATTCGTGTGCACATGACCCATGTCGGCTACCCGCTGGTGGGCGATCCGGTCTACGCCGGGCGTTTCCGCATCCCGCCCGCAGCCAGCCAGAGCCTGGTGCAGAGCCTCAAGGAATTTCCGCGTCAGGCCCTGCATGCCCGTTTTCTCGAACTCGAGCATCCGGCCACCGGCCAGCGCATGAAGTGGGAATCGCCGCTACCGGACGATCTGGTCTGGCTGCTGACCCTGCTGCGTCAGGATCGCGAGGCCTTCGTCGGGTGAGTGCCCACGACTGGCTGACGCCCGACTGGCCCGCGCCGGCCAACGTGCGCGCCTGCGTTACCACGCGCAGCGGTGGTGTCAGCGTTGCACCGTTCGACAGCTTCAATCTGGGCGACCATATCGACGACGATCCGGCAGCAGTGACGAGCAATCGTCAACACCTGGTCGATACGCTCGGCTGCCAACCCGCCTGGCTGCGTCAGGTGCACGGCATCGTGGTGGCTGAGGCCGATCCGGCGACCGTCATCGAAGCCGACGGTAACTGGACGTCCACGCCCGGTATCGCCTGCACGGCAATGACTGCCGACTGCCTGCCAGCGCTGTTCTGTGACCGTGCCGGTACCCGCGTGGCAGCAGCTCATGCCGGTTGGCGCGGGTTGGCTGGTGGGGTGCTGGAGGCGACCGTCAAGGCGCTGGATGTAGCGCCGCAGGAGCTGCTGGTCTGGCTCGGCCCGGCCATCGGCCCGACGGCGTTCGAAGTGGGTGGCGAAGTGCGCGAGGCCTTCGTGCAACAGCATGCCGAGGCTACCGCGGCGTTCGTGCCTAGCGTCAACGCCGGCAAGTTCATGGCCGATATCTACCAACTGGCGCGTATTCGTCTGGCCGCCATCGACGTAACCGCCGTCAGCGGCGGTGGCCTGTGCACCTATAACGACCCGCGTTTCTATTCCTACCGTCGCAGCGCCCGCACCGGGCGTTTCGCCTCGCTGATCTGGCTGCAGCCCTGAGCTTGAAGTAGGGCGGGTGAAACCCGCCAGATCGACTAGCGGCGGGTTGCACCCGCCCTACGGGTTTTGGCCTTTAATCACGCTTATCAATAGTGCTGTGCCGAGCGAGACGACCGGTCATATGCTCGGCGCCATGAACAGCATTCGACTCGACAAGCGCGACCTGATCCTCAGCAAAGGCTCGGCGGTGATGACCCGGCGCGGTTACCACGGCACCGGCGTGCTGGAGATCGTCCAGGCGGCCGGGATTCCCAAGGGCAGCTTCTATCACTACTTCGCCAGCAAGGAAGACTTCGCTCTGCAGGCGCTGGCTTTCATCTATCGGCCGCGGCTGGCGCGTTATGCCCAGGCGCTGAATGATCCGGCGCTGAGCCCGCGTGCACGCATCCTCGCTTACTACCGCGACCTGCTGGCGCACTTCGCTCGGCAGGAGACGCCGCAGTACCACTGCTTCATCGGCAGCCTGAGTTTCGAGATGAGTGAGATGCTGCCGGCGATCGGCGCCGAAGTTGCCGCTATCCAGCAGGCCTCGGTGGACATCCTGCGTGGCTGCCTGGAGCAGGCGCAGGCCGCCGGCGAACTGCCGGCCGACGAGGACTGCGGCAACCTCGCCACCTTTATCAGCGACGCCTGGCAGGGCGTGTTGGCCCGCCTCAAGGTCGGTCGCAACCTGCAGCCGCTGCACGCTTTCGTCACCCGCCTGGAGCGTTTGCTGCAGGCCTGATTAACCGTTCAACCCCAGAGGAAAGATGATGAGCGCTCCCGTTCAAGCCCTGTTCGCCCCGTTCCGCCTCGGTAACCTGGAGCTGCCGACCCGTGTGGTCATGGCGCCGATGACCCGCTCCTTCTCGCCCGGTGGCGTGCCCAACGCCCAGGTCGTCGAGTACTACCGTCGCCGTGCAGCCGCAGGTGTAGGCCTGATCGTCACTGAGGGCACCACCGTCGGCCACAAGGCTGCCAACGGCTACCCGAACGTGCCGCGTTTCTACGGCGAGGATGCCCTGGCCGGCTGGAAGCAGGTGGTTGACGCCGTACATGCCGAGGGCGGCAAGATCGTCCCGCAGCTCTGGCATGTGGGCAACGTGCGCAAGCTGGGCACCGAGCCGGATGCCAGCGTGCCCGGCTATGGCCCGATGGAGAAGGTCAAAGATGGCCAGGTGGTTGTGCATGGCATGACCCAGGCCGATATCGATGAGGTGATCGCCGCCTTCGCCCAGGCCGCGCGCGACGCCAAGGCCATCGGCATGGACGGCGTGGAGATCCACGGCGCCCACGGCTACCTGATCGACCAGTTCTTCTGGGAAGGCAGCAACCAGCGCACCGATGGCTATGGTGGCGACCTGGCGGCGCGTTCGCGTTTCGCCATCGAGCTGATCCGGGCGGTGCGCGCCGCAGTCGGCCCGGACTTCCCGATCATCCTGCGTTACTCGCAGTGGAAGCAGCAGGACTACACCGCGCGCCTTGTGCAGACCCCGGAACAACTGGAGGCCTTCCTCAAGCCGCTGTCCGAGGCTGGCGTGGACATCTTCCACTGCTCGACACGCCGCTTCTGGGAGCCGGAGTTCGAAGGCAGCGACCTCAACCTGGCTGGCTGGACGCGCAAGCTCACCGGCAAGCCGACCATCACCGTCGGCAGTGTCGGCCTGGATGGCGAGTTTCTGCAGTTCATGGTCAAGACCGACAAGGTGGCCGAGCCGGCCAGCCTGGAAAACCTGCTCGAGCGCCTGAACAAGGAGGAGTTCGACCTGGTCGCCGTGGGCCGTGCGCTGCTGGTCGACCCGGATTGGGCGCTGAAGGTGCGTGAAGGCCGCGAGCAGGACATTCTGCCGTTCAGCCGCGATGCGCTGACCACGCTGGTCTGAGCCCGCTTCTATCGGGTGCCGCGATTCGGCGCCCCATTTTTCTAGCCCCGGCACATCGGGGCTTTTTTATGCCTGCTGCTACGTGGCTCCGTAGGGCGAGTGAAACCCGCCAGATGGTCTCAGTGGCGGGTTTCACCCGCCCTACGGGCAAGCTCCGCGTGGGCGCCGAGTTGCGCCTGAGGTTGCATGGCGCTGCGCAGGTGAGTCTCGAACTGGGTGACGATGCCGTCCCAGCTCAGGTGGCTGGCGTGGCGCCGTGCGTTCAGGCGTATCCGCCGCAGCATTTCCGCGTCTGCCAGAGCCTGACAAGCCGCCTCGCAGAAGCCAGCTTCATCGCCGGGGCGAGCGACCAGACCATTGTGACCGTGGTGTATATGCTGAGCCGCTGCGGCCTGATCGAAGGCCACCACGCCGAGGCTCGAGGCCAGGGCCTCCAGCACCACGTTGCCGAAGGTTTCCGACAGACTTGGGAACAGGAACAGATCCCCCGAGGCGTAGTGTCTGGCCAACTCTTCCCCGCGCTGCAGACCGCAAAACGCGGCGTCGGGCAGTTGCGCCTGGAGGCTGGCACGCAACGGGCCGTCGCCGACCAGGATCAGGCGCATGCGCCGTTGCGGATAGCTTCCCTGTAACTGACGGAAAGCCTTGATCAGCAGCCCGAGATTCTTCTCCGCCGCCAGGCGGCCGACATGCAGCACCGCCAGGTCATCTGCGCCGAGCCCCCAACTGGCGCGCAGCTCATCACTGCGTTTGCGGGGGTGGAACAGCTGGCTGTCGACGCCACGGGCAAGCAGGGCCAGGCGCTCGAACTCGCGACGCTCCAGGTCTACCTTCTGCCCGACGCTGGGTACCAGGGTCAGCTGCGTACGGTTGTGGAACCAGCGCAGGTAGTTGGTCATCGCCCGCGTCAGCAGGCCGATGCCGTAGTGGCCGGTGTACTGCTGGAAGTTGGTGTGAAAGCCGCTGACCACCGGAATCGCCAGGCGCCGTGCGGCGCGTAGCGCAGAGAAACCAAGCGGGCCTTCGGTGGCGATGTAGAGCACATCGGGGCGCTGTCTTTTCCAGCGCCGCAGCAGCTTGTGCAGCGAGGTCTGGCCCCATTGCAGGCCGGGGTAGCCGGGTAGCGGCCAGCCACGGGTGAGCAGCAATTGCGGGTCGGGTTGCGCCGCCGTGTCGGTGCTTTGCCGGGGGCGCACCAGCTGCACACGATGGCCGCGCCCACGCAGGCCCTCGACCAGACGGCCGAGGGTGTTGGCCACGCCGTTGACTTCCGGCGGGAAGGTTTCACTGATCAGCGCGATATGCAGAGACGATGCGTTCATGAACGCAGTCTCTGCCTGTGCGATGTAAGGTCTGTGACGCTTGTGTTGCGTCTTCGTGACGAGCGCGACTAGCCGCGCTCGCGCACCCAGAACAAGGTCGCACCGGCCACGGCGGCCGGCATCATCAAGATGTTCAGCCCCGGCACCAGCAGAGCCAGGTAGGTGATGCCGCCGAAGCTCATGCTCTGCCAGCGCTTCTCGCGCAGCCAGGCGAGCATGTCCGGCCAGCTCATCTTGTTGTTGTCTGCCGGGTAGTCGATATATTGCACGGCCATCATCCACACGCCGAACAGCAGCCACAGCGGTGCGGCGACCAGGTTCACCACCGGGATGAAACTGAGGATCAGCAGGGCGAGGGCGCGGGGCAGGAAGTAGGCCAGCTTGCGCATCTCCCGGCTGAGGGTGCGCGGCACCATGGCGGTCAGTTCGGCGACGCTGAACGGCGGGAAGTGATCCTCGCCGCGCACGACGACTTCCACCTTCTCGGCGAGAAAACCGTTGAACGGCGCGGCGATGATGTTGGCCAGCAGGGTGAAGGTGAAGAACACCATCAGCAGCACCAGCACCACGAACAACGGCCAGAGGATGTATTGCAGAAAGCTCAGCCAGCTCGGCAGGGTCGGCATGAAGGTATCGACCCAGCCGCTGAACTCGCTGAGCGCGAAGCCGATCAGCAGGGCGAACAGGATCAGGTTGACCGCCAGCGGCAACAGCACGAACAGGCGCAGGCCGGGGCTGAGCACCAGCTTGAGGCCTTCGCGCAGGTATTGCGGGCCGGACAGAACGGGAGCGGCGGGCATGATGGCCTCCTGGATGACGATTTGGCGCGACCATACCGACTTCCCCGGCAGGGCGAAAGTTCAGCGCATGGTGTCGCGCCGATAGGGTGGCTCTATGCCGCGAATTGGCAATGCATATTTCCCAGCCCGGAACCGCCCGGATAGCCTTGCGCCCGGTCTCGTTTTCACGGGGCTCTCATCCTTCCAAGCCTTCCCCTAGTGCTTCGAGAGCTCCCTTTTATTTCGTCGCCTTGCGACGTGAGGATGGCCAGCGGCCATTCTCGTCGATGCCGGCCCAGCAGGCTGGCGAGGAGTAGTTTCATGGCCATCGCTCGCCACGCGCGCGTCATCATCCTGGGTTCCGGGCCTGCCGGTTACAGCGCTGCGGTCTATGCCGCGCGCGCCAACCTGAAACCGCTGTTGATCACCGGCATGCAGGCCGGCGGCCAACTGACCACCACCACCGAAGTGGACAACTGGCCGGGCGACCCGCATGGGCTGACCGGCCCGGCGTTGATGCAACGCATGCAGGAACACGCCGAGCGCTTCGAGACGGAGGTCGTCTTCGACCACATCACAGCTGTGGATCTGGCGGGCAAGCCCTTCACCCTGGTCGGTGACAGCGGCCGTTACAGCTGTGATGCGCTGATCATCGCCACCGGTGCTAGTGCCCGCTATCTCGGCTTGCCCAGCGAAGAGGCATTCATGGGGCGTGGCGTGTCGGCTTGCGCCACGTGTGATGGTTTCTTTTATCGCGGCCGCGAAGTGGCGGTGGTTGGCGGCGGCAATACTGCCGTCGAGGAAGCGTTGTACCTGTCCAACATCGCCAGCAAGGTCACCCTGATTCACCGGCGCAATGCCTTCCGTGCCGAGAAGATCCTGCAGAACAAGCTGCAGGCGCGGGTCGCCGAGGGCAAAATCGAGCTGCAGCTCAATGCCGAGGTCGACGAAGTGCTGGGCGATGCCAGCGGCGTCACCGGTGTACGCCTCAAGCAATACGGCGGTGCCTATCGCGAGCTGAAGGTGGAGGGTTTGTTCGTGGCCATCGGTCACACGCCCAATACCAGCCTGTTCGAGGGCCAGCTGGCGCTGAAGGACGGCTACCTGGTGGTCAACGGTGGGCGCGACGGCAATGCCACGGCCACCAACATCCCCGGCGTATTCGCTGCCGGCGACGTGGCCGATTCGGTGTATCGCCAGGCCATTACCTCGGCGGGGGCCGGTTGCATGGCCGCGCTGGATGTCGAGCGTTACCTCGACGGGCATTGAGCGACGGCTAGTCGTTGCCAGGGCTTGGTTCGGTTGATGCCGCGTCAGCCGTGCCGGCCATGGCGTGGCGAAAACGCCAGCCAGGCCAGCACCGGGTAGCAGAGGTAATGCAGGCTAAACAACAGAAGGCCCATGGGGCTGGGCGTGTCCTGCATGTACATCATGCCCAGCAACCCCAAGTAGAGCAGCCCGAGCACGCCGCCATAGAGCAGGGTGAAGCGCCAGCGCTCGGCATTGCTCGGCGCGCGCCCGACTCTCCAGTGAAAGACCAGTGCCAGGCCGGCGGCGATGGCGGTGGCGATCAGCAGGGTGGTGAACACGCCGCCCAGACGTACGAAGGTGCGCAGCAGCAGGTTTAGCGCTATCGCCGCAATCACTCCGGCAAGGGCGTAGTAGCGCAACTGCATGGAATCGTTCATAGCGAACGGGCCAGGCCGAAGCGCTTGCGCAGCACCCGCTCGAGCAGTGCCTTGGGCAGCAGTGCGGCGAGCAGCGGCAGGGCGCGGCTGCCATTGCCCAGGCGCAGCAAGCGTGGGCGTTTGTCGCGTTGCACGGCGGCCAATAGTTGCGCGGCGAAGTCGCTGGCCGGGGTGGGCTTGTCCTGCGAGGCGCTGGCGCGGGCGCGGATGCCTTCGCGCAGCGGCCACCAGGGCGAGTCCTGGCGGATCAGCGCCTCGGCCTGTTGGCTGGCATTGGCGCCAAAGCTGGAGGCGATGGCGCCGGGCTGTACCTCCATCACCTCGATGGCGAAGGGCGCCAGTTCCATGCGCAGGGCATCGCTCAGGGCGTGGACGGCGGCCTTGGACGCGCAGTAGGCGCCAGCGAAGGGGGTGACCAGCACGCCCGAGACGCTGCCGATGTTCACCACCAGGCCACGGCTGCGGCGCAGCAGCGGAAAGAAGGCGCGGGTGACGCCGACGATGGAAAACACGTTGGTTTCGAACTGCCGCTGCATGGCCTCCACGCCGCCGTCGAGCAGCGGGCCCATGGCGCCGTAACCGGCGTTGTTGATCAGTACGTCGAGGCCGCCGATTTCCTCGCTCAGGCGTGTGGCCAGTTGCTGCAGGGCATTGGCGTCGTTCACGTCGAGCTGTACGGCGTGGAAACCGGCCTGCTGCAGATTAGCCAGATCCGCCTCCTTGCGCGCCGTGGCCCAGACGGCATAACCGGCGGCCTTGAAGGCATCGGCCAGGGCGCGACCGATGCCGCTGGAGCAGCCGGTGATGAGGACGCTGGGTTGAGGCATTGGGCTGGGCTCCCTGAGGCGAATGGATGTGCAGCTTAGCACTCGCAGAGGACGCTGCCCGAGTCTGCTCATGCGAGCCGTTCGTGGTGGCGTAGCGCATTTGTAGGGGACGAATCAGCTTGGCAGGCGTCAGCGCGGGTTAACGGGCGAAGCGGCCTTGCAGGCGTTCGGCGCGAAACTCCAGGGTATTCGGACGGTAGCCGCTGCGCAGGTCGGGCAGGGGCAGGCAATCCTGCCAGCTGTCACCGGGCAGCAGGTCGCCGGGGCCGTCGTAGCGCGGTGATTCGTAGAGGCGTTGGGCCAGGTTGGTGCTGGTGCCGGGACGGTAGGCGCTGACCTCCCAGTGCAGTTCCTGCAGGGCGGCATCGCTGCCGTTCTTCAGTTCGACGGCCAGTGGCCGGTCGCCCGGGCATTGCTGCGGTGCGTAGTGGATGCGCAGTTCCAGGTGGGCGAGATCGCGGGCGTCGCGGCTTTCCTGCCAGAGCACCCAGCAGGCGACCAGGCCGAGGCCGAGCAGGGCGGCTGCCGATACGGGCAGGGCCTTGGTCGGATAACGGATCAGCAGGATCAGCCAGGTAATGGCCAGTACGGCACCGAACAGCATGAGAGCAGCCCTTTGCGAAGTCTGCTCTCATCCTACACAAGGCCCCCAATCAGGGTAACCGCGTGTGCCGTTGCAGGCTGTGACAGGACGTAGCCCGGATGCAATCCGGGGCCGAGATCGCCCCAGCTTGCATCCGGGCTACGAACACCTCAGTGGGCGGCGCCAGCAGCCAGTGCATCGCTGCGGCCGTACACGTCTTCCAGGCGCTCGATGTCGTCCTCGCCCAGGTAGGTGCCGGACTGTACTTCGATGATTTCCAGCGGGATCTTGCCCGGGTTGGCCAGGCGGTGAACCGAGGTCATCGGGATGTAGCAGGACTGGTTTTCGGTGAGCAGGAACTCACGCTCGTCGCAGGTCACCTTGGCCGTGCCGGATACCACGATCCAGTGTTCGGCGCGGTGGTGGTGCATCTGCAAGGAGAGCTGTGCACCCGGCTTGACGGTGATGTGCTTGACCTGGAAGCGCCCACCCATGTCCACCGAGTCGTACGAGCCCCAGGGGCGGTAGACCTCGCAGTGGTTCTGGGTCTCGCTGCGGCCTTGCGCGTCGAGCTTGCCGACCAGCTTCTTGACGTCCTGCACGCGATCCTTGTGCGCCACCATCATGGCGTCCTTGGTTTCCACCACGACGATGTCGTCCAGGCCAAGCACCGACACCAGCTTGCCGTTGCCGTGGATCAGGCAGTTGCGGCTGTCCTCGACCACCACGTCGCCCTTGGTGACGTTGCCCGCCGCGTCCTTGTCATGCACTTCCCAGATCGACGACCAGCTACCGACGTCGTTCCAACCGGCAGTCAGCGGCACCACGCAGGCTCGGTTGGTCTTCTCCATCACCGCGTAGTCGATGGAGTTGTCCGGGCAGCAGGCGAAGGTGGCCTGGTCGATGGCGATCTCGGCGTCCTTGCGCTGGCTGCGTTCCAGGGCCAGCAGGCAGGTGTCGTAGATGTCCACGTCGTGGTGCTTGAGCTCTTCGAGGAAGCGGCTGGCACGGAACAGGAACATGCCGCTGTTCCAGTAGTAATCGCCGCTCTTCACGTACTCGGTGGCGCGCTGGGCGTCGGGCTTCTCGACGAAGCTGGCAACACGCGCCACGCCCTCGGGCAGGGCGCCGTCAGCCTGGCCACGAATGTAGCCGTAGCCGGTTTCCGGGCGGCTGGCCGGTACGCCGAACAGCACCATCTCGCCCTTTTCGGCCGCCACGGTGGCCAGCGCCAGGGCCTGGCGGAAGGCTTGCTGATCATCCAGCACATGGTCGGCCGGCAGCACCAGCATCAGCTCGTCACGGCCTTCGGCCAGCAGTTGCAGCGCGGCCATGGCTACGGCCGGCGCGGTGTTGCGACCGAAGGGTTCGAGCAGCAGCAGTTGCGCCTGCTGGCCGATCTGCTCCAGTTGCTCCTGGACGATGAAGCGGTGCTCCTGATTGGCCACCAGTACCGGCGGCTGCATGCCCTCGATGGAAAGGCGCTGCAAGGTCTCTTGGAACAGGGTTTTCTCGCCGGTCAGGGCGAGGAACTGCTTGGGGTACTGCTTGCGCGAAAGAGGCCAGAGTCGGGAGCCGCTGCCACCGGAAAGAATGATGGGGGTCATGATGTGTCTCTCCTTAACCGTTGATCGAGATGGATGCCCGTGTCGTGTCGGTGCGGCGTGTGCCCGCCGTTTTCCTTGTTCTGAAAACCTGTTGCCTCAACCGTCGATGGGGCGCTTGACCCACACCGGCGACAGCTTGCCCTGACCGCCAGTGACGAACAGGCTGACCACTTCGCCGCGTTCGAGGGTGACCGGCTTGAGGTCGGTGATCTTCTTGTCGCCGGCATACAGCGCCAGGCCGACTTTCACCGGGTTGATTTCGCGGTCACCACGGCCGTTCGGCGCCACGTCGGCAACCACTGGCGTCTTGCCATCGGCGGTCTTCACGCTGAGCTTGCTGTCGCTGAGGTTCTGTACGCGCAGCATGGCTTTCTGCTTGTTGGTGAAGGCCGGTTCTTCGACCAGGCGCGGCGCGCCGCCGGTCTGGTTGACCAGGGTGTAGTAGTGCGCGGCTTCCAGCTTCACCGGCAGGGCCGTGCTGCCGACCTGGGCCTGGTAGCTGCCGGCCGGGAGGAATTTGAAGTCGCTGGAGCCCAGCGGCGCGACCTGCTTGAGCTGCACCTCGCCGACATTGACGTCCAGCTCGGCATTGCCGGCGTTGTAGGCGCGGACGAAGGCCGAGCCCTTGGGCGCTTTCGGCCCGTATAGCGCCGCGTCACCGGCATGGGCCTGGAGCATGCCGAGGCCGAGCGCCAGAGCGCAGGCACCGAGGGTGAAGCGGCGAAGCGTGGTTTGAGTCTTCATGGATAGTCCTCCTTGGGGGATGGGTCAGCGGCTGCTCGCCGCCAGCTTCTGTTGCTCGCCGTTGCCCTTGAGCGACGCGAGCCATTGCGGGTCGAATTCGGTGAAATCGCTGTTCATCGGCAGGTAGCGCTCGGGGAATTCCCAGATCACCAGTTGCGGCGGGTCGTTCTTAAGTTCGTCGCTCTGCAGGTACTTGAGCATTGGCACCAGCGGGCCCTGGCCCTCTTCGGCGTGGTTGGCCAGATCGCGCTTGAGCGACTGGCGCAGGGCACCGGCGAAGTTCCAGTTGGGGTTGGCGCTGTAACTGGTGCCGACCAGGGCCACCGGCAGGTCGCTGTCGCCGAACAGATCACCACCGCCGTCCTGAGCGCTGTGGGTTTCGCGCTGCTGCAGGCGATCGGCGCGTGGCAGCAGGTTTTCGAACAGCGGCGCCAGCGGCAGGAAGCGGGTCAGATCGCCTTCGTGATCGCGCGTTTCCACCGTTTCGGTGACGAACTCCTGCGGCTCGCCACGCAGCTGCACGGCGCTGCGTACCACGTCGGCCAGGGCGCGTGCGGTGACTTCGGCACCTTGCGGCGTCCAGTGCGTGTCGGTACGCAGGAACATCGGCGCTTGCTGCTTGCCGGCCTGCAGCGGGCCGAGCAGATCGGGCGCGGCGATACCGGCTTCACGCACGGCACTGTGGAAGCGCGGGTAGAGGCTGTCCTGCTGGGCGCTGGGATGATGCGCGCCGGTGTGCTCGGGGTAGAGGCGGGTCTTGGCCGGGATGATGGCCAGCAGCAGATGGACGTTGCGTTCTTCCAGCTGGCGCTGCACGCCCCGGATCAGCGCCAGGTTGTCGCGCATCTGGCGCTGACCGTTGGCCACTGGGTCGAACTCTTCGTCCGAGTACAGCCAGCCGTCCTCGCCGATCACCAGGCCGGCGCGGCCCTCGCCGAAGGCCAGGTATTCCAGGGCCGCCCACAGGTTGATGCCGGCCTGTTTCAGCGGAAACTGCTCGTCATAGTAGTGCTCGAAGTTGCGTGTCAGCTCACCATCGAGCAGATCCGGGTGCTTGGGGGCGCGGTAGCCACCCAGCTTAGCCAGGGCGATCAGGCTGGTGAGCAGCATGATGGCGATGAACAGGGCGACGTGAAGGGTCTTGAAAGTACGACTCATGACAGTGCCTCCGTTCAGAACTGGAAGTAGAGGAAAGCGGAGTAGCTCTGCGCCGAGAGCTTGAGCAGCGAGGCGCAGAACAGCAGGAGCAGGGCGCCCTGCACGATCAGCGCGCGGCTGTGCACGCGGCTCATCACCCCGGCACCACTGGCCAGCAACACGGCTGAACCATTGCCGGGCTGTGCCTGACGCTGGCCGAGGAACTGGCGCGCGCCATTGACTGCGATCACCACCCAGGCCAGGGCCAGGGTGACCATCTGCAGGCTGCTGATCTGCGCCAGGGTCAGCTCGCTCAGGTGCCAGTTGTCGAAGCTGAACAGTGCCGCGTACATGCGCCCGGCAACGTGCAGGTTCTCGGCGCGGAAGATGACCCAGCCGAGCATCACCAGCAGCAGGGTGAAGGCCCACTTCAACAGGCTGAACGAGGTCGGCGCGGCCTTCACGCCCAGGGCGCGTTCGATGGCCAGCCAGGTGCCGTGCCAGGCGCCCCAGATCAGGAATGTCCAGTTGGCGCCATGCCAGAAGCCGCCCAGCAGCATGGTCAGAAACAGGTTGCGATAGGTGTTGAAGGTGCCGTGACGGTTGCCGCCCAGGGGCACGTAGAGGTAGTCGCGCAGCCAGGTCGACAGGCTGATGTGCCAGCGCCGCCAGAACTCGGTGATCGACTGGCTGATATAGGGCTGGTTGAAGTTCTCCATGAAGCGGAAGCCCATCATCAGGCCCAGGCCGATGGCCATGTCGCTGTAACCGGAGAAGTCGAAGTACAGCTGCGCGGTGTAGGCGATCATGCCCAGCCAGGCGTCGCCGGTGCTGGGGTTCTGCAGGGCGAAGCAGTGATCGACCAGCGGCGCCAGGCTGTCGGCGATGAACACCTTCTTGACGAAGCCCTGCATGAAGCGCGTGGCGCCTTCGCTGAACTTGTCCACGCTATGGGTGCGATCGGTGAACTGGTCGGCCAGATCCTTGTAGCGCAGCACCGGGCCTGCGATCAGTTGCGGGAACAGGGCGATGAACGCGGCAAAGTTGATCAGGTTGCGGGTTGGCTCGGTGTCCTTGCGGTACACGTCGATCAGGTAGCTGATCGACTGGAAGATGTAGAAGGAGATACCGATGGGCAGGATCACCGAGGTCAGTACGAAGGGCTCCAGGCCCATCGATTCGAGCACGGCGTTGATGTTGGCGACGCCGAAGTTGGCGTACTTGAAGTAGCCCAGCGTCGCCAGGTTGCCGACCACCCCGGCCACCACCCAGCGCCGCGCCGCGTCGGTGCCGGCATGGGCGTGGATGCGCAGGCCGAAGACGTAGTTCCACAGCGTCACGGCGACGAACAGCAGGAGGAAATCCACCCGCCACCAGGCGTAGAAGGCGTAGCTGCCGATCAGGATCAGCAGGTTGCGCCCGCGATTCGGGCACAGGTAGTACAGGCCGAGAAAGATCGGCAGGAACAGAAACAAAAAGACGTTGGATGAAAAGACCATCCTTGCTTCTCCGTGAAGACTCGGGGCAGCGCCCCCCTTTCCCCCCGCGAGCGGAGGGTTTGTTTTGTTACGCCCGGTAGGCGCCGATTCATCCGCGAAAATCGCGGCTAAAGCGGAATGCCGCCCAGCCGCTCCTACGGTTTTTCGAACACCTGGGTCACCTCACCGCCGAGGCGGAAGCTGTTGAACGGCCCCATCTCCTGGTTCAGTTCGCGGGCCTGCGGGCCGCAGTCATAGAGGCTGCAGTAGGGCGCCAGCCAGGCGTACTTGTAGTCCTTGCGCAATTCGCTCATGTCCTGTTCGGTGCCGCTGCGCTGGGCAAAGGCCTGTGGATCCTTTGCGCCTTGCAGCACACGCTCGGCCAGACGCTGCAGGGCGCCATGGTTCTCGCCGCGCAGGTCGACGCCGTTGGCCTCGGCGAAGGCGGCGATCATCGCCAGCGGCGGCAGGGCGTAGTTGTGGTAGGCCAGGGCGCGCTGGCGACGGCGTATCTCGTTGGCCAGGAAGCCCTCGTTGTCGACTTGCCCGGCGGCGATGCGGAACTGGCTGACGGACCAGTCGAACAGGTCGCGACGATCGCTGACCACCGCCACCGCCATCACCGACCAGGCAGCCCAGTAGCTGTGGTTGTTGATCTTCTTCAGCGGCAGGTCGCTCCACTCGCGCACCGTGTGTTCGGCCAGGTTGACGAACCAGCGCTCGATGCGTGCGCTCTGCTGCGGGTAGTCCTTCAGCGGCTGCGACTCGGAGAACTTCAGGCGCAGCCAGGCACCGGCCAGACTGCCGAGCGCCCATTTGCGCATCGACTTGCCGGTGTGGTTGAACTGCTCGGACTCCAGCGCATCGGCGCTGGCCCAGCGGTCGATCCATTCGATGGCGCATTCCAGGCGCTCACGCTGGCCTGTGCGCATGTAGCCGGTGATCATTCGTCCGGCTTCCTTCTCCAGGCGGTTGATGTCGGCAGTCTGCTGGCGGAAGTCCTTTTCCGCTTTGGCATTGAGCGTGGCACGTGCGCTGTCGGAGCCGGCGTACTTGCTGGTGAACTGCATCTCGCCGGTATAGGGCTGGGGCACCGCCGGGCAGGCCGGAGCCTGCCCGTCACGCTGTTCCACGGCGGCGCGATAGCCGACGGGAGGCTGTAGGGCGGCCTGTGCCGCACCGCTGAGCAGCAGTGCGGTGAACAGGGCCAGGGGCGAGAGTCTGTGCATGGCGAACCTCAACTGTCGGTAGCGTTGTGGGCGACCTGCTGGCCGTTGCCGGCTGGCCGCTGGCACAGGCTGGCCTGCACCTTCACGTCGTCGGCGCTGTCTTCGGGCTTCTGCACTTCCAGGGCGAAGAAGTTCTCCTGGCCCCAGCCCGGCCCGTCACGCAGCTCGAAGGTGAAACGCCCGTCGGTGTCGACGGTGTTGGGCTTCTCCAGCTTGATCTGCTCGCGCTGGCCGTTGAGGTACCAGATGGTCGCGTCGATACGCTTGATCGAGGTGTCGCTGAAGCGCAGATCGAGCTGATGGCGATTGCCCGGCAGGGTCAGCAGGTTCTTCTCGCCGTTGACGAGGATTTCGTTGCTGCCCGGATGCAGGCGCGTTTCCTTGGCGAGCAGCTCGGTCTGGCCGCTGCAGCCGTTGTTCAGGGCGGCCATCATCTGCCGGTGGATCTTGTCCGAGGCCAGGTCATAGAGCGGTGAGAACTCCCAGACGATGATCTTCGGCGGATCGTTCTGGAACGCGTCGCTGGCCAGGTATTCGAGCATCGCCCCTTCCAGGCCACCGCCGGGGAAGGCTGCGTTGAGCACGTCGGTGCCCAGGTACTGTTCGAGAAAACCACCGAAGTTGTAGTTCTTGCCGCTGTGGCTGGTGCCGATCAGGGTGATCTTCGGGCTGCTCTCGTCACCGAACAGGGCATCGCCGCCGCTGGCGTCCTTGGGCTCGGTGAGGAACTGGTCGACGTACTGCACGGCGTAGCCGGTGCCACAGAGCTGGCTGGCGACGTTCTGCATGGTGCCGGTCTTGCCCATCAGGCCGATGCGCTGGGTGACGAATTCCTTCTGCGGGATCTCGTCGAAACCGGGGATGCGCTTGATCGTTTCGGCCACCAGGCGTGCGGTGCGTTCGGCGCCATAGGGCGTCCAGTGCTGGTCGCGGCGGAAGTAGAACTCTTTGGCGTCCTTCTCATCGGTCAGTGGCGTCAGATCCGGCACCCAGATGCCCAGTTGCTCGAAGCGCGCCAGGGTCTGGCGGTAATTGCGCAGGGCCTTGTCGTAGTCGAAGCGCTGGTAGTCCTCGGGGGCGAGTTTTTCCCGGTTGACCAAGCCACGCGTCGGTTGGTAGACGACCACCAGTTCCACGCCGCGCTGCTTGAGGCCGTCACGCAATTCCTTGAGGTAGCGATAGCCGGTTTCGTCGGTGCCAAAGGTGGTGCGCAGGTCTTCCACGCTGCGGAACAGCCAGCCTTCACGGGCGTCGCGCAGGGTGACGAAGTTCTTCATGTAGTTGGTGGTGTAGTTGCTGGCGTCATGTGCTGCTGGGCACAGCGAGCAGCAGTCCTCGACCTGATACTGCGGAGCCGGGCTCTCGGCTGCCTGCAGCAGGCTGCCGTAAGTGGCGCAGGTCACCGCCAGGGCGAGGGTCTTGAGTTTCGATACGCTCATGCTTGGGCCTCGTCAGTTGGTCATCTGCTCGGGGTCGATAGGGTCGATCAGCACGGGCTGGCGCTTGCGCAGCAGCAGGTCGAGGATTTCGTCCTGCTTCTCGCCGAGGACGCCGGCCAGCTGGATGCCGCTGCTCTTGCGCGGGGCGAGCATCTTCACGCGGTACAGTTCGACGGACAGGGGCGAGTCGATGTTGATCGGGCTGGAGCCGTTACCGGCCAGGGTGCCGCCGACGATGATCATGGAAATCTTGGCGTCATAGGGATCGAGCGTCAGGTCGCGCTCGGTGTCGGAAAGATCCTTGATGTGGCCGTACACGCCGGTCAGCTGGTTGAGCGCGGCGACGTTCTCGTACAGGCGGATGTTCTCGCTGTTGCGAATGCGGATGCCGTGGCGCTTGTTGCCCAGCACCTGGTTGCCCCACAGCAGGTTGTCGCCGCTCTCGTACAGGGTGATGCCGTCGGAGTGGTTCTCATACGTCTTGTTGTAGGCAATGACGTTGCGCACGCTGTCACGGTCGATGACGATGCCGGAGAGCTCGTTGTCGTAGCTCTGGTTGTTGATGATCCAGCTGTCGTTGACCTCACGGGAGATGATGATGCCGTGCTTCTTCTTGGTACCGAACACGGTGTTGTCGGCGATGATCAGGCCGTGCGAACGGTCGTGCGGGTCGATGCCGTAGACGATGTTGTCGCGGTAGGTGTTGCCCTTGATCACCACGTTCTGCGCTTCGTAGCAGTAGAAGCCGTACCAGTGGTCGACGAACTCGGAGTCGATCAGCCAGCCAGTCGGTTCAGGGCGTTGCAGAACCTTGTGTTGGTTCGGTGTGTACTGGGTAATCGACACGCCGTAGGACTTGGAGTTGTCGTAACCCAGGCTGGTGATCACGCTGCTGGCGATATACAGCTCGCTACCGCCCCAGGACACCAGGAACGGGCGGAACTCCTTGGGATCACGGAAGGTGGCCGGCGCGTTGTCGCGCTCGCGCCAGGCGGTGACGCGGGTATCGGTGATGAACATCAGGCCGTCGTTGACCAGGAATGCACCGCGCTCCTGCGACAGGCGCAGTTCGCGGGTGTCCTTGCCGACGTGCAGCGCTGCGCCTTGGGCGACGACGATGGGCAGACGGGCGATGTACACCCCCGGCGCCTGCTCGGCGAACTGGCTGTCGGGCAGTGCCTTGGCCAGATCCTGCGCGGTGACCACGCCGCCTTCGATGAAGATCGCCTGGGGCATGCCCTGCTGGCGCTTGATCCATTCGCGCAGGCGCTCGTTGCCGCCGGTGAAATCCTTCAGCGCGTCCTGGCGCAGCATGCGCCGCACCACCACCTTGCCTTTGGCGCCGTGCGGGATCTTGGCCAGCACGGCCTCCTTGGTGTAGCCGGACAGATCCGGCAGCTTGGGCGCTTCCATGTGCAGCTCGTCGGCCGGCGCGCTACGCACGCGGTAGTCGAGCAGGTTGTCCTGCGGGTTGGCCTGGGCCAGCGGCGCCGTGAGACACAGCGCGCTGAGCAGCAGGGGTAGGGCTAAGCCATTGGGTTGCATGATCCGATCCCTCAGAAGCGCCAGATGAAGTCGACGAAGGCGCGGTGCATCACCGAGTCGGTGCCGCTGCCATAGGCATCGCCCGGGCGGAATACGCCGGCACGCAGGCGCACCAGGGCCGAGCGCTCGTCCAGTTGTTCGGCGACGGCCGCCGGCAGCAGGCCCTGCTTGAAGTAGCGGGTCAGCACCACGTCGACTTCCTGGCCGAGGTCTTTCTCGCCGGCCACCAGCGGCGCGGTGATGCCGCTGTCGCCGACGTCCTGATCGCCATCGACGCGCCAGAAGCGGTGGTAGACCAGGCTGGCGTCGTAGTCCTCGTTCAGCTCCCAGGAGCTGAACACGCTGGCGACCTGCAGGTTGGACAGCTCACCGCGGAAGGCCTCGCCGTAGCGGTGCAGGCGCGATTCGACACCGGTGAAGTTGGCGCGGTTGCTCTGCAGACCGGTCTGCATGAACTGGTGCGATTCGCTGTCGTCGCCACCGCCGCTGCCACGGGAGTAGGCCGCACCGACCTTCCATTGATCGTCGAGGTCGTAACGCAGGCCCAGATCCACGGCCCAGGCATCGACGTCCTGGCTGCGCGAGCCGGTAGCCTGGCGTTCGTTGCCGACCACCTGCTGCTGCAGTTGATCGGTGTCGCCCTGGAGCCAGGTGACTTGTGCCCAGTAGTTGAGGCGATTGCGCGAGTTGCGCTCGAAGAAGCCGCCATCGGCATGCAGGCCGTACCAGGTCAGATCGCCGGTGTAGCGTTTGCTCAGTTCGTCGAGGCGTTCGCCGGGGCGGGCCAGGCTGCCGTCGTCACGGCTGTGATGCAGGTTGGCGCCGATGCGATGGCCGGGTGTCCACTGATAATCGAGCCCGGCGAAGAAGTGACGACGGTCTTCATCTTCCGGCGCCAGATCATCGAGGTCGGTGCGGTATTCGGAGAAGCGCTCGGCAACGCCGACTTTGGCTTGCAACAGAGTGGTGTCGAACTGCCACTGCATGGCTTCGATGTTGGTATCCATCCAGGCACCGTCATCGCTGCGCAGGCGCTGGCGACCCACGCGCAGGTGCTCGCCGGGGTAAGCGGTGAGGCCACTGTAGTCGACCCAGAATTCGCGCATGGCCAGGTAGCTCTTGTCCGGCTGACGCGCGTCGGCGTTTTGCGTGTCGCTGGTGTCGTCACTCTGCAGCGTGTCGGTTTCGACGATGTCGGTGGCGGTGACCGCCTGGCCCATGGCGAAGGCGCTCCAGTCGCCACGCTCGCCATAGACCCAGGGGCGCAGGTCGAGGCCGAGACCGTTGACGTCGCCACCCTCACGGGTGCCGAGGTCGCGGTCGTCTTCCGACTGCGCGGTGATCTTCACATCCAGGCCGAAGTTCTTCGGCGCATCCGCCGCCCAGGCTGTGCTGGCGGCCAGCAGGCTGGCGCTGAGGCCCAACTGGGTGACGATACGATTCAACTGCATGCGTGCATCCTTGTTCATGGCTGGCTGACCTGCAGGGCGGCCTGCTGCTGCAGGACGTTGCCGCGTAGCTGGCGCTCTTCGCGCAGCAGGCGCTGGCCTTCGGCCAATTGCGCCGGCGTCAGGTTCTGGGCGACGGCGTCAGCCAGCTCCTGGGTCTGCGGGGTGTTGCGCGGCAGCGCCAGTTGGCTGAAGACATAGGCATTGACCGGATTCGGCTTGATGCCGCGGCTCTGGCTGTACATCTGCGCCAGGGCGAAGTCGGCACTGAGCTGGCCGGCACGCGCGGCGCTGAGCAGGTGGTCGAGGGCCTTCTGTGCGTAGACCTCGCCGAGGTAGCCACGCAGGTACAGCTGGCCCAGGTAGTAGTTGGCGCTCGGTTCGCTGGGGGCGGCCTTGCGCAGGTGCTCTTCGGCCTTGTGCGGCTCTTTGGGCAGCAGCTTGCCTTCGTAGTACAGGCGTCCGAGCAGCAGTTCGGCGCGCGGCAGGGCGGCTTCGCGGCCCTTGTCCAGGTAGCCGAGCAGGGTTTCGGTATCGCCCTGTTGCGGGTAGTCGTAGAGCAGGCGCGCCAGGCTGACCCAGGCGGCCGGGTAATCCGGGGCGATGGTTTCCAGCAATTCCTGCGCGCGTTGCGGTTGCGGCTGGCCCAGTTCGGCGTCGCTCAGCACATGCGCCACGGCCTCGACCTGGCTGGCCGAAACGCGCCCAGCACGGTAGCCGGCGAGCAGGCGCTCGGTCAGGGCATCGCGAGCGTCCTCGCGATTCTGCTTCTGGTAGACCTCGGCCAGTTCGGCGTAGCAGGCTTCTTCCTGAGTCAGGCGTTGCTGGCAGATGCGCTCGATCTCGCCGAGGTGCTGATCGTAGGAACCTTCACTGCGATACAGGAGAATCTGCGCCAGCTCGGCCTGTGGCCGGCCTTGCTGACGCCAGTCATGGATACGCTGGGCGACATTCATGGTGGGGAAGTCCTGTGAGTAGAACAGATAGAGTTCGGCCAGTGGCAGCAGCGCGCTGGGCTCGCCGGCTTGGTTGGCGCTTTCCAGCAACTCGGCGGCCTCGCGCCGTTCGGCCAGGGTGCTGCCGGGCTTGCGCGCCAGCAGCTTGCCGAGGCGCGCCTTGGCACGGGGCGATCCATCCAGGGCCTGGCGATAGATGCGCTCGGCCTCAATCAGATCCTGGGTCTGGCCACCCGCCGCGTAGATGTCGGCCAGGCCGATCTGCGCGTCGCTGTAGCCCATCTCGGCGAGTTGGCGGAAATTCCACTCGGCCGTCTGCTGGTCGCCGTTCTGCAGGGCCTCGCGGGCCAGGCGCTCGTCCGGCAGGCCGGCGCAACCGGCCAGCGTGGCGCTGACAGCGAGGCCGAGCAGGGCAGGGCGAAGAAGGGGCATGCTCACGGCGTGACCTCCTTAGCGGCCTGCCGCGACGGCGCGGTCGACCAGGCCGCCCAGCGACGGGCCACGGTCGATGACCACGTCCACCGGTTGCCCGGCGAGGCTGGCCGGCAGGGTCTCGTCCGGCTTGATGACGACGCGGATGTCCGAGCTCAGGCCGCCGTCGTGCAGGGCGCTGCTGACGATCTGGCCGTGGCGCGCTTCGTCTTCACCGGCAACCTTGAAGGTGACCGGGGTGCCGGGGCGCGCCTGCTCCAGGTTGCGGTAGGAGAAGCTGGCGCTGACGGTGGCGACGCCGTCCTGTGGCACCAGTTCGAAGATCACGTCGCCCTTGCTGGCGAACTGGCCGTCGGCCACCAGTTGGCGGGAGACCTTGCAGTTGCACGGGCTGGTCAGGGTGCCCTGCATCTCGCGGGCGAACAGCGCTTCGATCTGGCTCGGGTCGAGCTGGTCGTCACCCAGATGGCCCTTGAGCATTTCCAGCATGCTGGTGGTGAAGGTGGCGATCGGCGCGCCCTTTTCCACCACGCCATCGGGCTGTACCAGCGCCTCCACGCTGCCTTCACGCGGCATGGTTACCTGCAGCGCCGGCAGGCTGATCTGTGCCGACTGTGCGTGGGTGACGAAGTACAGGCCATAGATCGACTTGCCGATGTAGCCGAAGGCGGCCAGGCCGATGAGGAAGATCGCACCGCTGAAGGTCACGGCGCGCAGGCGACCGAATACGCCCATGCCGCCACCGGCGCCGTTCTTGCGCGCCTTGGTGAAGTTGTCGCGCTGCAGGATGTGCAGCACCTCGCCGACGTTGACCAGCTCACCGGCCAGGTGGGCGCTGATCAGGTGGCGCAGGGCGGCCGCCTCACGGGCGCCGATGTTGTGGAACTGGCAGCCGACACGGTTGTGTTCGGCCTGCACGGCGTTGATCTGAAATTCCACGTCCAGGCCCAGCACCAGGCTGTCGAGCTGGAACTGCAGCTGGCCGCGATGAAAATCACCGACCTTGTGCGTGGTTTTCTCGCTGGTGAAGCTGAAACCGCCTGCGGAGACATCCTGCAGACGTGCATCGATGCGCTCGCCCTTGGCGTTGGTAAAGCGCAAACGCCCTGGCAGCTTGACGCGGGCATGCTGGCGCTGGGCCTCGGACTCATGGACGACGTTGAGATTGGCGACGGAGTTCATGGTGGCTAATTCCTATTCGAGTACGGTCAAACCAGCGCCAGCAGCGCGGCGATAAATACAGAGGCAGCAGAAAAGGTCATGGCGCGCGACGACCAACTGTTGAACCAGTTGGCGAAGCTGGACAGGCCGCGGTTGAGCTTGGTGTTCTGGCGCGTCCAGGACTGTTGATCGAGGCGGAAGAACACGTAGATCTTCACCAGCGCGCCGACGATCTGGTTGTAATAGAGCAGCGCCGGGTAGGCAGGGCCGATGCGGTGCCCGGAGAGCATCAGCAGCAGGGTCAGGATCAGCCGCGTCGTGCCGATCCACAGCAGGTAGATCAGCAGGTACATCACGCTGTACTTGATGCTGGCGATGATCGCCACGCACAGGCCGAGGATGCAGGTCCACATCGACACGCGCTGATCGAACAGCACCAGGCTGGTGAAGGCGCCGAGGCGACCCATACCCAGGCGCAGGGCGCGCGAGTTCTGCCGCAGATTGTTGCCGTACCAGCGGAACATCAGCTTGCGGCTGGCCTTGATGAAACTCTTCTCCGGCGGGTGCTCGACCGTGTTGATGGCGGCGTCCGGCACGTAGAAGGTGTCGTAGCCCAGGCGCATCAGGCTGTACCAGCTGGACTTGTCGTCCCCGGTAAGGAACTGGAAGCGACCGAGGCGCCAGTGCTCCAGGTGATCGCTTTCCACGTCGCGGATGAACTCGGGGTCGGTCACCACGCTGGCACGGAATACCGACATGCGGCCGGTCATGGTCAGTACGCGCTTGGAGAGCGCCATCGAGCACATGTTGAGGTGGCGCTGAGCGAAGCGCAGCTTGTGCCACTCGCTCATGATGTAACTGCCACGTACCTCGCAGAACTCGTTGGTGGTCAGGCCGCCGACATTGGGGAAGAGCTTGAACCAGGGCACGGTCTTCTTCACCACGTCGGCTTCGAGCACGGTGTCACCGTCGATCACCGCGACCACCGCATCGCGATCCGGCATCTGCCGGGAGATGGCGCGGAAGCCGTGGGCCAGACCGTCACGCTTGCCGGTGCCGGGGATGCGCACGATGTCCAGGGTGACGTGCGCCGGCGGCTCAGCCTGGGCCCAGAGGTTCTTGATCAGCAACTCGTCGGACAGCTCGACGATGGAGCAGACCACGGTGCACGGGTAGCCGCAGTCGATGGCTTCGCGGATCACCGAGCGGTAGACCATTGCTGTGGTCAGCGCATCGATGCGGAAGCTGGTGACCATCAGAAATACATGAGAGGGGTCGGCGTCCTTGCCGAGTTTTTGCACCTTGCGGCGATACCAGGGGTACACCAGGTAAAGGAACAGGCAACCGCGCACGAAGTGCATGGCGCCCATGGAATAGCGCCAGATGCCGACGATGCCGATGAGCAGGAGGAAGTCCCGCGATTCGGGGTCGAACACCGTGCGCGGCAGAGCCAGTGCCAGGAGCATCAGCAGGCTGAGATAGAGCATCCAGCCGCTGGCTTCGTTGAGACCGTGCTTGAGCTTGTCCATATGCGTCTCCGGCTATCGCCCGGCCTTACCGGGCGACAGCTCGCGGCCCCGTTACCAGCAGATACCTTCGGCCACGCCATTGCTGGCGTGGGGCATGAAACCGACCAGGTCGATCACCCGCTTGCCGCTCGGCGCCTGTTCGGCCAGCTTGGCGAAACGCTCGTCGCTGTTACCCAGGACGATGATGTCGGCCTTGGCCACCACGTCGTCCAGGTCACTGTTGAGCAGCGAGGAGACGTGCGGGATCTTCGACTCGATGTAGTCCTTGTTGGCGCCATGCACGCGGGCGTACTCGACGTTGCGGTCGTAGATGCTCAGGTCGAAACCCTTGCCGATCAGCATCTCGGCCAGTTCCACCTGCGGGCTTTCGCGCAGGTCATCGGTGCCGGCCTTGAAGCTCAGACCGAGCAGGGCGACCTTGCGCGAGTCATGGCTGGCGATGATGTCGAAGGCCTTCTGCACCTGGGCGGCGTTGCTGCGCATCAGCGAGCCGATCAGCGGGGCTTCCACGTCCAGGCTGCCGGCGCGGTAGTTCAGCGCGCGCACGTCCTTGGGCAGGCAGGAGCCGCCGAAGGCGAAGCCGGGCTTCATGTAGTACTTGGAGAGGTTCAGCTTGTGGTCCTGGCAGACCACGTCCATCACCTCGCGGCCATCGACGCCAACCGCCTTGGCGATGTTGCCGATCTCGTTGGCGAAGGTGACCTTGGCCGCGTGCCAGACGTTGCAGGTGTACTTGATCATCTCGGCGACTTCGATGTCCTTGCGGATGATCGGCGCGTCGAGCTCGCTGTAGATGCTTTCCAGCAGGTCACCGGAGGCGGTGTCCAGCTCACCGATGACAGTCATCGGCGGGAAGTCGTAGTCCTTGATCGCGGTGCTTTCGCGGAGGAACTCGGGGTTCACCGCCAGGCCGAAATCAACGCCGGCCTTCTTGCCCGAGCAGTCTTCGAGAATCGGCAGTACCACGTTCTTCGCGGTGCCCGGCAGCACGGTGCTGCGCACGACAACGGTGTGACGTTCGTTCTTGTCGCGCATGGCCATGCCGATTTCGCGGCACACGCCTTCGATGTAGTTCAGCTCCAGGTCGCCGTTCTTCTTGCTCGGCGTGCCGACGCAGATGAACGACACATCGCTTTCCAGCACTGCTGCGGCGACATCGGTGGTGCCGCGCAGGCGGCCCTGGCGCAGGCCCTGTTGCAGCAGTTCTTCCAGGCCCGGCTCGACGATGGGCGACTTGCCACTGTTGATCAGGTCGATCTTGTGCGCGGAGATGTCCACGCCAATCACGTCATGGCCGCGCGCCGACAAACAGCCTGCGCAGACGGCGCCTACATAACCCAAACCGAAGATACTGATTCGCATGGTTTTCACCTCATCCTTTCGATGCAGTTTCAAATAATGGCCAGTTGGCCAAAACGAGTCCGTGAACTTGCTTTTTTAAAGAGAGCGAGTTCATTCAGGCATAAGTAAAGTGTGGCGTCGGAAGTGACACCGAGTATGGGCTTATATGTGCAGCAGTGGCCCTTTGATATTGATCGTTTGGCCTGGGAAGGCCTCTGTATCAGTACTTTGGCGAGGCGTTGAATCTCCCTTAAAGTGTCGCCAACTTTCTTTGGGGTGAAACAAGCCGACGAAGGTGAGTTCGTTTTTCGGCAGGCTAGGTCAATAAGAAAGTTATGGCTTGAAATGGTTACGGGCTGTATGAGTCGCGGGGGTTTCCGTAAGTTCCTACCGTTCGTCCTGAGGCTGAACCGCAGCTGAACGCGAAATTGATCGCATAATGATGGCAAGTTGCAAAGTGCACGATCAGCAGCGGCGGATTAATGGTTGCGAAACTATCCGATAACTAAGCGGTGCAATAAGTTCGATGCGAAGTGAAGTTGCGCTGAAAGTGTGAAGCTATACCGGTTTCTGCGTTCACAGCGCAGCGGCGCGGGAATTTCTACGAAGCGCAGCGCTCGTGCGCTGGAGAGGGGCGGGGAGAGCAAGTGAGGCGGGGGTGTAGGCGAGGCGGCCGCGCGCCAGGCAGAACCGATGAACGGTTGCCTGGGGCGGCCGCTAGAGGATCAGTCTTCGGCGTGATCGCGCAGGAAAACCAGGCTGTTTTCCTTGGAGTGCTCGGCGCTGTAGCGATAGCCCTGGTAGTTGAAGTCCTTCAGGCCTTCCGGGTTGGTCAGGCGCTCCTTGATCACGTAGCGCGCCATAAGACCGCGGGCCTTCTTGGCGTAGAAGCTGATGATCTTGTACTGGCCGTTCTTCAGATCCTTGAACTCGGTGTCGACGATGCGTGCATTCAGCGCCTTGCGTTTGACCGCACCGAAGTATTCGTTGGAGGCCAGGTTGAGCAGCACGTCATCGCCCTGAGCGGCCAGGGCTTCATTCAGCCAGCCGCTGATGCGCTCGCCCCAGAAGGCATACAGATCCTTGCCGCGGCCATTGACCAGCTTGGTGCCCATCTCCAGGCGATAGGCCTGCATCAGATCCAGCGGGCGCAGCACGCCATAGAGCCCCGAGAGCATGCGTAGGTGCGTCTGGGCAAAATCGAAGTCGTCTTCGGAGAAATCCTCGGCATTCAGGCCGGTGTACACGTCGCCCTTGAACGCCAGCAGCGCCTGCTTGGCGTTGGATGGATTGAACGGCCGCTGCCAACTGCCGAAACGTGCGGCGTTGAGGCCGGCGAGCTTGTCCGACAGGTGCATGAGGTCGGCAATCTGCGCCGGGCTGAAATCGCGCAGTTGGGCGATCAGTTCCTGGGCGTGGTCGAGGTGTTCGGGTTGGGTGAAGCGCGGGGTCGCCGGCGGCGTCTCGTAGTCGAGGGTCTTGGCCGGTGAAATCACCATCAGCATGAGCAGATCTCCAGAAAAGCGTGGGGGCGATTCTAGAAGCTTGCTGGTGGACAAGGCCACCTATCGGCTCGATTGAGGGCGCCTCTAAAAACGTAGGCGAGGCAGCCAGCGCAAGGCAAAAACAGGCGAAAAACGGTCGGAGTCGCGCTCGACTTTACGAGCTGTAAATGAGCATTTTGATCGGACTCGCGCACGAGCCTGTTTTTAACGCAGCGATGGCAACGCAGGTAGTTTTTAGAGGTGCCCTTGAGGGAAGGTTGCACCGAGTTGGCGCGAGGTTGCAGCAGGGTGGGGCGCCGATTATGGGCAGCGCTGGAGGTAGGACTTCGGACTGTAACGGGCTACTGGAGGAGCGCCAAGCGCTATTCGTCGATGGGAAAAATAAAATTCAAAAAGCTGAAAAGTTCTTTTGCCTGTCATCTTTTTTGGAGTATCTAAAAAGCAAGACCGCCGAAACCTGCGCACAGGTGGCGGCCATTGGCCCTCACCTTGCTTGCCCCCTTTCGGCCCCGACCTGAAAAGTCGGCGGTCTCTGTCCGGCGCAGCACCGCCCCTGGTATTGCGTCGCCCGGCTACGACAAGAAGGTGACCGAGTATGGATGACCACGGACGCTCCAAGCCCACCGCTCCAACCCTCTACGCCCTCGACACCAACGTCCTGATCCACGATCCCAACGCCTTGCTGAACTTCGAAGAACACCACGTCGCGATTCCGATGACGGTGCTGGAGGAACTCGACAAGCTGAAATCCGGCAAGCACGGCGTCGCTGCCGAATGCCGCCAGGCGATCCGTCTGATTGACCAGATTCTCGCCGGTGCCGAACCCGAAGACGTCGAGCGTGGCGTTCCCATCCAACGTGGCAAGAGCGGCCCCTGCGGGTTCCTGTCCATTCTCATGAGCAAGAGCGCGGCACCCGTGACCTGGCTGCCGGAAAACCTCAACGACAACAAGATCATCAACCAGTTGGTGGAGCTGAAGTCGCGCAATCCGGGCCTTTCCGTGGTGCTGGTGACCAAGGACATCAACATGCGCCTGAAGGCGCGCGCCTGCGGTATCGATGCCGAGGACTACCACACCGACCAGTTGGTCGACGACGTCTCGCTGTTGTCCAAGGGCTACCACGACCTGCCGGGTTCCTTCTGGGATCGCGTGAGCAAGGTCGAAACGCGCCAGGATCACGGCCGTACCTGGCATCGTGTGCAGCTCACCGACAACTTGCCGGCGGTGCACATCAACGAGTTCATCCTCGATGAACAGGGCTTCGTCGGCTGGATCAAGGCGATCAAGGGCGATGAGCTGGTGATCCTCGACATGCACCAGGAGCCGCTGCTGCATCAGGAGGCCTGGGGCCTGAAACCGCGCGACATCCATCAGGCGCTGGCGCTGTTCGCGCTGCTCGATCCGGACATCCATCTGGTCAACCTGTCCGGCGCCGCCGGCTCCGGCAAGACCATCCTGGCGCTGGCCGCGGCCATCGAGCAGACCATGGTCAGCAAGCGCTACCGGCGCATCATCGCCACCCGCAGCGTACAGGGGCTGGATCAGGAGATCGGCTTTCTGCCCGGCACCGAGGCGGAGAAGATGGAGCCCTGGCTCGGCGCGATTACCGACAACCTCGAAGCACTGCATATGGAGGACGAGAGCACCCACGGCAGCGTCGACTACATCCTGCAGAAGGTGCCGCTGCAATTTAAGTCGCTCAACTACATCCGCGGGCGCAGCTTCCAGCAGAGCCTGATCCTCATCGACGAATGCCAGAACCTCACCCCCCACCAGATGAAGACTATCATCACCCGTGCCGGTAACGGCTCGAAGGTGGTGTGCCTGGGTAACCTGGCGCAGATCGATACACCCTACCTGTCGGCGCCCAGTTCGGGCCTGACCTACCTCACCGAACGCTTCAAGGACTTCCCGCACGGCGTGCACATCACCCTGCAAGGGGTGCCGCGCTCGATCCTCGCGGAGTACGCGGAAACCCATATGTAGCCGTCTTCAGGTCCCTCTTGCTCTTGCTGAAGAGGGGTAATGACAGGCTTGCAAGCCGACGCCCCTGCCCATGGCCGGGGCGTTTTTGTAACTGCCAAATCCTGACCGGCGGGCTTACAATCGGCCGATTATCGCCAGGAGCTTTCCCGTGCTGACCCACCTCGATTCCCAAGGCCGCGCGCATATGGTCGACGTCACCGACAAGGTGACCACCTTTCGCGAAGCCACCGCCGAAGCGCGAGTGCGCATGCTCCCCACCACCCTGCAGATGATCGTCGCCGGTGAGCATCCCAAGGGCGATGTGTTCGCCGTGGCGCGTATCGCCGGCATTCAGGCGGCGAAGAAGACCAGTGATCTGATCCCCCTGTGCCACCCACTGATGCTCACCGGGGTCAAGGTGGAGCTGCGTGCCGAAGGTGATGACTGCGTGCATATCACTGCGCGCTGCAAACTGTCTGGGCAAACCGGTGTCGAGATGGAGGCACTGACGGCCGCCAGCGTCGCTGCGTTGACCATTTATGACATGTGCAAGGCTGTGGATCGCGGCATGGTCATCGAGCAGGTGCGTCTGCTGGAAAAGCTCGGCGGCAAGAGCGGTCACTACAAGCTGGAGGAGCAAGCATGATCCGCGTGCAGTATTTCGCCCGTTACCGGGAAGCCCTGGGCCGCGACGAGGAGCAGGTCAGCGGTGATTTCGTCACCCTCGATGACCTGCGCCTGCATCTGTTGGCCCGTGGTGGCGAGTGGGAAGTCCTCAGCGAGCAGAACCTGATGTGCGCACGCAACCAGGAGCTGTGCAGCCTCGACGAACCGCTGGCCGAAGGCGACGAAGTGGCCTTCTTCCCCACCGTGACCGGCGGTTGATACGGCTGACTGTCGCGGCTGAAGCCCCTCCCACAGATCAGCCTTGTAGGGTGGGCTTCAGCCCACCAATGATTCCGCCAACCGCAGCTCCCATCAAACGAGGCGCCCATGACCATCCGCGTCCAAACCCAGCCCTTCGATCCCGGCACCGAACTCAACGCCCTGCATGCCGCCAACCTCGGCATCGGCGCGGTGGTCACCTTCGTCGGCTACGTGCGTGACTTCAATGAAGGCCGCGAAGTGGCTGGCATGTTCCTCGAGCACTTCCCCGGCATGACCGAGAAGGCCCTGGCCAAGATCGCCGATCAGGCACGCGAGCGCTGGCCGCTGCTGGGTATCGAGATCATCCACCGTATCGGCCGCCTGGAGCCGGGCGAGCCGATCGTTTTCGTCGGTACCAGCAGCGCCCATCGTCAGGCCGCGTTCGACGCCTGCAACTTCATCATGGATTACCTGAAGACGCGCGCACCGTTCTGGAAGAAAGAAGATACCGCCGAGGGCCCGCGTTGGGTCGAGGGCCGGCACAGCGATCAGGACGCCGCACAGCGTTGGCAGCGCGACTGAGACGGTGAATCAGGCCAGCGCCAGGTGCACGCGTAGGGCGATCGGTACCAGCATCATCAGCACGCCAACTCCCAGTATGCGCACGCCCCACTCGTGCTCGCGGAAGTTGAACCCCACGCCCAGCAGCAAAAAGCCGCCAACCAGCAACGCCAGCATCAGGTGGTAGTGATCCATTGCTCATCTCCCGCGCGGTGACTCTGGAATTGAGTCTAGACGCTGGGTTGGCGAGCGGGCCTGACCCGGATCAATATTCGCCGGTCTGATCGGCAGGCATCAGCCAGATGCCTTCGGCGTCTTCACGGCAGGCCAGGGCCTGCAGCGCCTGCCCCGCGCAAGGGCCCGCCACGCATTCACCGGAGTCGATGAGAAACAGCGCGCCGTGGGTGGCGCAGCGGATCAGGCTGGCACTGTCGTCGAGGAACGCGTCGGGCTGCCATTGCAGGCCGACGCCTCGGTGTGGGCAGCGATTGCGGTAGGCATAGACCTGGCCGTCCTTGCGAACGATGAACAATGACAGCGAATCGACGAGAAACCCCCGGCTCTGGCCTTCGGCCAGTGCGTCCGAGGAACATAGGTGAATCATCGCGACCTCCTGGGCTGGAGGGCGATTATCGCGCAGGCCGCACGCATGCGGCCAGGCGAGGTTCAGGGCTTGCGCTTGTCAGGCCTTGACCAGATCCACAGATTACCCAGCGCCATGCCCAGCACCAGTGCATAGAGCCAGTAGCCATGGGGCAGGGTAAGCAGCATCAGCAGCAACCCCAGCAGCATCGACAGGCTCGCGGCGATCTTGGCGCTGCGGCTGATCGTCTTGCCATTGCGCCAGTTGGCCAGCATGGGGCCGAACACGCGGTGGTTCTCCAGCCAGGCACTCAGGCGTGGTGAGCCATGAGCGGCGGCCCAGGCGGCGAGCAAGATGAACTCGGTGGTTGGCAGGCCCGGCACGACCAGACCGACCATGCCGACCCCCAGGCTAATGTAGGCCAGCAGGACGTAGAGCAGCCGTGCCAGTCGCGAGCGTTGCGCCAACGGTTCTTCAGGCATGGGCACTGGCACGGGCATAGCTGTGCTGCAGCAGTTCGGCGAAGCGCTCGAAGGCCGCCAGCGCGCCGGCTTCTGCTTCGGCTTGCTGCGCTTCGCTCAGTGGCAGGGCGTCGAGGCTGCGGGTGAAGCGCTTCCAGCCCTCGGCACGACCACCCGCGGGCTCGCCCAGATGACGCGCGCCGAAGTGCTGATCCAGACCCAGCGCTGCGACGCGCTTGAGCAGGAAGGCGGCGCCGAGCTTGGAGCCTTCGGAGACGAACAGCCAGCCCAACGCGGCGGCCTGCGAGGCGGGCGGTTCGGTCACGGGCAGTGTTTGTGGCACGTCGGTTTCCAGGTCGGCAAGATCGGCAAGTGCCTGTTGCGCCCGGCAGCGTTGGGCCAGGTCATCGAAGAGCTGGTTCAGCTCGGCATCCTGATAGAGCGCCTGCAGTTGCGACTGGAAGAGGTACTGCGCCGCGACGAACGGCGCGAAGTTTTCCCGGCTGGAGAAGGGGTCATGGGCTTTGACGGCCGCGTCGAGACGCTCGTGTACCGCATGAGTCGCCTGATTCAGGCGTTGGGAGAGCAGGGCATTGGACATGGGGGATTCCTTGTGGCTGTGGACATTTTCAACACGGGACATATCAGCGGATAACAACGCTCCGGCTACTCGTGTGCCAGAGCGTTCCCATTGCTTCGCTCAGATATCCCAGACCAGGTTGATGGCGAAGTTGCGTCCCGGCTGGGTCAGGCGTTCGAGGTTCGCCGGGCTGGTCACCGAGGCTTCACCCACGCTGTCATAGCCGCGTACGTCATCCCACAGCCAGTACTGCTTGTCGGTCAGATTGTAGAGGCCGGCGTTGAGCGTCAGATCCTCGCTGAGCTTGTAGTAGCCCGTCAGATCGAGGATGCCGAAGCCCGGCGTGGCGAACTGGCTGGTGGTGCCGTCGGGGATGTTGAAGTTGCTGTCGTCGATGCGTGTCTTGCGCTTGACCAGCGTCCAGCTGAGCAGGCCACCATAGTTCGGCTGGTCGTAGCCCAGGCCGAATACCCCGGTCAGCGGGTTGACGCTGTTGAGCTGCGCGCCGGTATCGTCGTCGCGGCCACGGGCGTAGGCGATCGAACCTTGCGTGTAGAGACCGGGCATGGCGCCGAAGCTGTCCAGGTTCAGGCGCCCCTTGGCCTCGACACCCCGGATGCTGGCATGAGCGATGTTGACGCTCTTGAACGTGGTACCGGTGGTGGCCAGGCTGGCATCTTCGTCGATGAAGTCGCGGTACTCGTTATAGAAGGCCGTGACCTCGAAGCTACCGGCACTGAAGCGACCCCGCAGGCCGCCTTCCACGCCGCGGCTCTTTTCCGGTTCCAGATCCGGGTTGGGCTCGACGGTATAACCGCTCGAGAGGTTCTCGAAGCGACCGTAGAGTGCCTTGGCAGTTGGCGTGCGGAAGCCCTCGGCGTACTGGGCGAAGCCGGTGTAGTGGTCATCGAAGGCGTAGGTCATGCCGAACTTCGGCGAGATGCGGTGCCAGACCTTGTCATCGTCGTCGTAGGCGGTCACCGAACTATTGGCGATGGTGGCGAGAAATTCGTCGGTCAGCTCTGGACGCATGCGCGTGTAGTCATAGCGCAGGCCCGGGGTGAAGCTCCACTGGTTCCAGTGAATCTCGTCCTGGGCGAACAGGCTGTAGGTTTTGATGGTGGGATCCGGGAAGTCGCTCTGTGGCGTCAGGGTATCGGAGGCATTGCTGCTGATGGCGCCAACGCTGGTGCAGTTGGCGCCCAGTACGCGCAGGCAAACGCCGTAGCCTGTGCGCAGGCCGGTGACTTCCTCGCGCTTGAGGGTGGTGCCATAGGTCAGCAGGTTGTCGGTCGCGCCGATGGCGAAGGCCTTGTCCAACTGGGCGTCGAAGACCCACAGACGATCCTTGTAGGTGGTATCCCGATAGCGCATCACGTCGCGGGTCGCCGCACCGGTGAAGAAGTTCTTCGGTACGTAGTGTTCCACCGTGCTCTGGTCGGTCTTGGCCAACTGGTAGTTCAGGCTCCACTTGAGGTTGTCGGCCAGCAGGCTATCGAGCGCCAGGCTGTGTTCCAGGCCGAAGCGTTCGCGGCTGATGGTGTCGTTGCCGTGGCGCGACTCATAGTAGTTGAAACCACTGCCGGCGTTATAGGGGCCGCCTACGGCGCTGAGCTGGTTGGTGTCGCGGTCGTCCTTGTACTTCTCGTAGGTCAGTTGCAGGCGATCCGTGTCGTTGTAGTTCCAGCCCAGCTTGGCCAGCAGGTTGGTGGTGCGGACATCCCCCGGGTTGGCCTCGCTGCGGTTCAGGCCAATGCCGCCGTCGTTGCCATGGGATTCGGTTTCGTGGCCGTTGCGTTGCGACAGGTGCAGCAGGGCATCGAAGTCGCCTTGGCGACCTGCCACGGTGCCTGAGGTCAGCCAGCTCTCGTCCGCCGAGCTGTAGCCGGTCTTGAGACGAGCGCCGACATCCTTGCCGGGCTTGATGATGTCGTCGGCATCCAGGGTGAAGTAGCTGACCGCACCGCCAATGGCGCTGCTGCCATAGAGTGCGGAAGCCGGGCCACGGAGGATTTCCACGCGCTTGACGATCTCCGGGTCGACGTAATTGCGGTGGGTTTGGGCGTAGGGGCCGTTGAAGAAACTGTTGGGAATGTCCACGCCATCGACCTGGGTCAGCACTCGGTCACCATCGATGCCGCGGATGTTGTAGCCGGTGATGCCGGCACGCTGCCCGGCGCCGCCAACCGACACCCCGGGCTCGTCACGCACCAGTTGCTTGATCGTGTTGACGTTGTTGCGGTCCAGATCGGCGCGGCTGCGCCCGCTCACTGTGCTGGCGACCAGATCCGCGTTCTGCGCCTGGCGTGTGGCGGTGATCGTCTGGGGCTGCAGCTCGAGGCTATTGGCGGCCAGGGCGCGATACAGCACGACATTGCGCGGACCTACCGAGCGATAACCCAGGCCACTGCCCACCAGCAGGCGCTTGAGCGCCTGCTCCGCCGGCAGACGACCATTGACCCCGGGCGAAGTAATGCCTTCGGCCAGTTCGGCCGGTAGGCCAATCTGCCACCCCGTTGTGCTGCTGAAGGCATTGAGTGCCTCGGCCAGAGGCTGGCGGCTGATGCTGAACTGGTAGGCGGACTGCGTCTGCACGCTGTCGGCAGCCAGGGCTGCCGATGGCGGGATGGCGCCCAGGGAGATGGAAAGGGCCAGCAGTGTCAGGCAAGCGGGCGCGCGCAGCGGCTGCAGGGCGGTACGGCACAGGGGAAGCGACATGTGAGTGCTCTCGGTCGGTCAGTT
This sequence comes from Pseudomonas sp. FG29, assembly GCF_057809355.1. Classification (NCBI taxonomy): domain Bacteria; kingdom Pseudomonadati; phylum Pseudomonadota; class Gammaproteobacteria; order Pseudomonadales; family Pseudomonadaceae; genus Pseudomonas; species Pseudomonas sp. FG29. The sequence continues at coordinate 181,305 of NZ_JBMDJU010000007.1, forward strand.
GAGTGATTGAAATGCGAATCACTTTCGTTGGCATTTGACTGGACGAACGAGGGCTTACGAATGCGTAAAAAAACTTTCAGAAATCTCTGAAGGGCGACAGAGCCGGGCTCTGTCGAACGTGGCGAGGCTCTCGCTGGCCCTCGCCGGGGTCAGTTGAGCACCAGAACGTGTGGGTACTCGTGCAGATCCAGCGCTGCGATCTGTGCCAGGGAACGCATGGCGCCCAATGGATCATCGAGGCGGTAGTTGGCTGTCACCCTGACGCTACCTGGCTCTGCACGCTGGTCGAGAATCCAGCCAGGGTAGTAACGCTGCAGTTCGGCCAATACCTTTTCCAGCGGGCAGTTTTCGAACACCAGGCGTCCATCCACCCAGGCCAGCTGCTGGCTGCTGCGGCGACGTTCGCCAAAGCCGTCAGGGCCGATACGTATGCTGTCGCCGGCATTCAGACTTACGCGGATGTCGCCGCGCTGGGTGCTCAGGTCGGCTTCACCGTGGCGGACGCTGATTTCCGCTTCGTCCCGCAGGTAGCGTACGGCGAAGGCTGTTCCCCGTACGCTGACGCGCACGGGCCCCGCATCGATCTGGAAAGGGCGCTGCGCATCGGCCGTTACTTCGAAGTAGGCTTCACCGCGTAGCAGTCGCGCCTGGCGCTGTTGGTCGTCGATGTGGCTGGTGAGCAGGGTGTCGGTATTGAGCAGGATGCGCGAGCCATCGCTCAGGCTCAGGTCGCGCTGCTCGCCAGTGCTGGTGGCGTGGTCGGCACGCAGGCGCAGGGGCAGGTCGGTACGCAGGGTCACGCCGAGAGTGAGCAGGACGCAGGCCGCGGCTGCGTAGCGTCGCCAGTGCCGCCGTCGTGTGGGTCTGGTTTGGCGTTGCTCAAGAGCGGCGGCGGCATGGCTGAGCAGGGGGGACTGCCAGGCATGTTGCACACGTTCGAAGGCCCGGCGGTTTTCGTGGCTGGCCTGCAGCCAGATATCGAATTGCTCACGGGTGGCCGCATCCGCATCGGGTAGGCGGATCAGCCAGTCCATGGCTTGCTGCAGACGGATTTCGGCTGCGCGTTGATCAGGGGCGTTCACCGGGCATTCCTGACGAAGGGGGAGCCGATTGTGGAGCAGTCGCGGTCGGATAGGTAGTTCGTCATGATTGCTCCTCGAAGCGGCTGAGCACGCCGATGCAGATGGCCATGATCAGTTTCAGTTCCTTCTGTACCGTACTCGATGAAACGCCGAGTTGCTCGGCAATCTCGGTATAGCTGCAGCCATGCAGGCGGCTGAGGACGAAGATGCGCTGCTGGCGTGGAGTGAGCCGTTCTAGGGCGGTGCCCAGGCGTTCAAGGAGTTGCTTGGCCTGATGCCCTTCCTCCGGGGATGGAGCCTCGCTCGCCACATCCAGCAGGACATTGGCAGGTACGTCTTCGAGTAGTGTGCGCGATCGCATGCGCACATGCCGAAGGTGATCCAGCGCAAGATTGCGCCCGGTCTGGAAAAGAAAGGGCTCCAGGTGGTCGACCTTGTGCAAGCTCAGGGTATGGGCGACGCGCAGGTAGGTGTCCTGCACCAACTCCTCCGCAATACTGGGATTTTTCACCATGCGAACCAGCGTGCGCAGTAGCGGCAGGCGTTGCGCCATGAACACTTTGTCAAGATTGGAACTGCTCACTGACGTCCATCTCGCGAACAAATGATAAATATTATCATTTGTGTCTTTGCCTCGTGCAAGGATTGCTACGTCATCTTGGTGCAAGTGCTTTTCATATGTTTCAGGTCTGTCGTGGCTGACCTTCCCGTCCCTCGAAGCTGGGCGAGACGCCTATCTGGAAGGCTGGGGTTGCGATGAATGATGGCGCTGCGCACCGTCTATGCCGGAGCATCCGGTCTGTCGCCGCTATCTCGAACTGTTCGGCGGTGAGCGGCAGCGTCCCCACCTGGCGAGTGCTGGTGCCGGTACGAGCCGTCTCGGTAGGGACTGATTGACCCACGGCATCGGTACACGACGCTTGAGGCGGTGCTTGGCTGCGCCGTGCTGGTCATGGTGCACGGTTTCAACCTGGCGGCGCGTTGCTGTGATCGCCTATTGTTATTGCACTCGGTGCCACGGCATTGGGTGCGCCCGAACAAGTTTTTCGTGCTGCGGCTCTACGCCTGATGTTGGAGCTGAAGGTCTTGGTCAATAGGCATCTGCAGCGGGGACATCGGTTGGTCGTAGCACGCTGATCGTCACATCTGGAGTCACTCATGCGAAAAACACTGCTGCTGTGCGGCGTACTGCTGCTCGCCGCCTGCCAGAGCCACGGGAGGTTGCCGCCGCCCGCACCGCTCGCGCCACTGGCGCAGGATCACCCCGACTTCGGCATGATCAAGGATCTTGCCACTGGTGAGACGCTTAGCGCCGAGGAGTTGGTCGATCGCCTGGCTGCACTGCCTCGGGTGCTGGTGGGTGAACGTCACGACAATCCGGATCATCATGCCTTGCAGCTCTGGCTGTCTCGCGAGCTGTCGGCGCGTCGTCCGCAAGGCAGTGTGTTGATGGAAATGATCAATCCGGATCAGCAGTCGCGCATCGAGCAGGCTCAGCGCGAGAGGCGCGCGGGACGGACGCTGGCCGATCCGATCGAGTCGCTGGCCTGGCAGCCAGGCTGGAGTTGGTCGCTCTATGGGCCATTGGTGCAACATGAGCTGAGCCAGCCTTATCCATTGCTGGCTGCCAATCTGGATCGTGCCGAGATTCTGGATATCTATCGCAAGCGCCCAACCCTTCAGGGCTCGGCCTCAACGGCCAGCAGCGTTCAGCAACGTCTGCTGGCAGATATTCGCCAGTCCCATTGCGACATGCTGCCGGAGAGTCAGTTGCCCGCCATGCTCGCCGTGCAGCAACAACGAGACCGCCGTATGGCCGAGGCGCTGCTGGTCGCACCGCAGCCGAGCCTTTTACTGGCAGGCGCTTTCCATGCGCGCAAGGATTTGGGTGTGCCCCTGCATCTGGCCGACCTCGGGGCTTCCGCTCGTCAGGCCGTACTGATCCTGGCCGAAGCAGGGCAGCCGGTGGACGCGCGCATGGCCGACTACGTCTGGTATACGGCGGCCATGCCGCAAGAGGATCTCTGTGCCAGCTTGAGACGCTGATCGCGCGCGGTCTGGTTCGAGCGTTTTTTCGACAGGCAAAAAAAGACCCGGCAAAAGCCGGGTCAATAACCGTGATTAGCCTGATGAGGAGATAATCTGAAGAGTCCGACTGAATGGTCTCTTTAGCTTATCGGCTGATCTCGCGACCAGTTGTGGTAATAATAACAATTCTCATTTTGATGTCAACGGCTTTTTGAGAACTTTTCTCATGTTTTCTCAGGTGCCGTTAAAACCAGAAGCCCGGCTTGGTGCCGGGCTTCGTATGGGGCGGGTTCAGCTACGTAGCTGGGTGACTTCCTTGTTCAGCAGATCGATGCGGCGCGCCATGCTCTCGATCAGGCTGTGAGCGATGCGGGGATTGCTCTGCATCAGACTGAGGAACTGCTCCTTGGGAATCACCATGACCGTGCAGGGTTCGCTGGCTACCACGGTGGCGCTGCGTTTCTCCCGAGTGAAGACCGCCATGGCCCCGAAGATCTCGTCCTTCTGCACGTCGCCGACCTTCTGCCCATCGACATAAGCCTCGGCATGACCTTCGATGATGATGAACACATGATCGGCATCGTCGCCCTGGTGGATCAGCTCTTCACCCGCGGCGAAATGCTGGAAGCCGGTGGCCGGACGAATCTCGGGCTGCTTGAGGCGTGCCAGCGCATCGGAGAGCAGGGCCGTGTGTCCGATCAGGTAATGGATGAATTGTTCCTGGCGTTGCTCGCTGGCATGGATGTGCTGGAACACTTCGCTACGCGAATAGGGAATCAGGCTGATGGGCTCTTCGCTGCTGTAACGGCAACTGGGCAGCTCGATGCCCTGGCGCAGGCCCACCAGATCGCCTTCGTGCAGGTAGAACAGCGGGCGTTCGTCGACCAGTGCATGCAACAGGCCGCTTTCGATGATGAACAACTGGTTGCCTGGTAGTGCCTGGCTAAGGTCGTCCACGCGATCGAGGCGCAATGGTTCGCCGATGGGTTTCAGCCCTTCCAGCAAGTGAGCGGGGATGCTCTGCAGGCGGTTGATCAGCTGATCGGCGTAAGCCGGTTGCTCCCCGAGTAAATACATGACCGTAATTCCTTGAACTGGCTGGGCTGTCTGAACGTACGAACGTCCCTGAAACAATAGGCTGTGGCGCTTGTGCCGGCAATCCTCCCGAGTGCGGGTTGTGAGCTATCTCTTGTTGTTTTGCGAGGATTCTTCCAGTTGTCCGTTGAGCTGGGCCTTGTGCGCATCGGGCAGTTCGCTCCAATGCACGCCCAGAAGCGCGCCCTCGATGGCATACAGCAAGACTTTGGATGCTCGGAAGCCCCGTGCGCGTACGGCACGATAGGCACCGACGGCTCCATAGCGGCGCAGGTCGCTGGCGCTGTGGATGCCGACGGCATGGAGCCACTGCGCCGAAGTCTTGCCCAGGTTCTTCAAATGCTGCAGTTCGTCGTTCATGGGGCCTCCCTGCGTGGGGTTGCGTACGTATGGGCGGGCCGAGGTGTCGGCTGGAGTGTGCCCATGTGGCACGAAAACCCGTGTGACGTGGTGGTGCGTTGCATGAGTTCGGCTATTTGGTGCGATAGCGCAGGCGCGTGCCGAAGTTCACCGACATGAGAATTTCGTCGGCGGTCAAATCGACAGGGAAGTAGGCCCCGGAGATCTGCGCATGGGCCAGGCTCGCACCCTCGATCTTGGAATAGCGAAAATCCAGGCCGCGCAGATCCGCGCCGCGGAAGTAGGCATCGGTGAAATTGACGCCTTCGGTGTCCATGTTGCGCAGGTCAAGACCGCGGAAGTCACCGCCGGAAAGATCGACTTCGCCATCCCTGGGTTTCTGTGCATTGAACCCCTTGATGTCGTCGTTGTGCAGCAGGCGGTAAAGCGGATGGTCAAGCTGACGTGGCTGTCTCATGGCGGGTACCGGTGACGGACTCACCGGAAGTATAGAAGGCGCGGCGTACTTTGCCCGGTACGCCGCGCCAGTGAAGCGGCGAGGCGTCAGATACCCGGCAGCTTCTGCCGGATCCGCTCGATCAGGCTGTCCAGGCTGGCGCTCTCGTTGGTATCCACCCGCCCGCTATGCAACTGCTCCTCGACTTCCAGTGGCTCACGCGCTGCCTGTTGCGCCTCGATGACGGCCATCGTCGCGTCGGATGGATCGCGTCCTTCGCTTTGGCGCTGGCTCAGCCAGGCTGCAATGACGGCATCCGGTGCGTGGCAGTCGAGAATGAGGAAGGGCGCGCCGCTTTCTTCTGCTGCCTGGCAGGCCGCCTGGCGCTGCGCAGTCTTGAGATAGGTGGCGTCGATGACCACCGGGAAGCCGGCGTGCAGTACCTCGCGCGCCAGTTCATGCAGGCGCCCGTAGGTCGCCTGGCTGGCGTCTGCGCTATAGATACCGCTCTGCAGTTGGCCTGTATGGGCCGTATCCTGCTCGCCGAACAGGCGTTTGCGCTCGACATCAGAACGCAGGCGAATGGCGCCCAGCGCCTCGACCAGGCGCATGGCGACGTGGCTCTTGCCGACGGCGGATACGCCATGGGTGATGGCCAGGAAGGGCGTCGGGATGGCGCTGTAGCTTTCCGCCAGCGCGGCGTAGGCGCGATACTGGCGCAGGATCACCGCTCGTTGTACCGAGTCCTGTTCCTGGCCCAGGCGGAACAGGCTGACCTTGCCACGTACCATGGCGCGGTAGGCCTTGTAGAAGTTCAGCAGTTCCAGGCTCTGGTAGTCACCGGTCTGCTCCAGCCAGGAACTGATGAAACGACGCGCCATGCACTTGAGCCCGCGATCCTCGAGATCCATGGCGAGGAAGGCGGCGTCCGAAGCGATGTCGATCAGGCGAAATGGCTCGTTGAATTCGATGCAATCGAACAGCACCACCTGGCCGTCGATCTGCGCGACGTTACCCAGATGAATGTCACCATGGCATTCGCGGATGAAACCTTGCGCCTTGCGTTCGGTCAGCAGCGGCTCAAGGCGTTCATAGCTGGACTGGGCCCAGGCTTCCAGCGCTTCCAATTGCTGCAGGTCGGCCTTGTCGCTGAGCATCGGGCGAATCTGGTCGAAGTTCTGCTGCACCGGTTCCATCACTACTTGCGGAGTCCCCAACGGGTGATCCTGTGCGACCTGCGGGGCGTTCAGATGAAAACGTGCGATCTGATCGGCGAGCGCGTCGATGTGACGCTCATCCAGTTCACCGCGCGCCTGGATGGCGCTGAGCAGTTGATCCTGCGGAAACTGACGCATCTTCAGGGCATATTCGATGGCCGGGCCTTCGCCACCCAGGCTAGGCGCCTGCTCGCTGCCACAAATAGGCAGCACTTCCAGGTAGAGGTCGTCAGTCAGGCGCTGGTTCAGGCGCAGTTCTTCCTCACAGAAATGCTGGCGTGCCGACAGCTCGGTGAAGTCGAGAAAACCGAAATTGACTGGCTTTTTGAACTTGTAGGCATAGGGGCCGGTGAGCAAAACCCAGGAAATGTGGGTCTCAATCACGCGAAACCCTTCCACCGGATGAGGGTAGAGGGCCGGGTTCTGTAGCGCGGCAATCAGGCTTTGGCTCACGTTCGATCCTTGTCATTACGCTGTTAGAGCTCGGCATTATGGCCGCTGCGAACGGCCATGCAAACCATCCGGGCAGCCCTGCTGGCCTCCAGGTAAAGTGCGTATAATCCCGCCATGACTCGAAAACGCTCCCCCCGCTCAAGCAAGAAATCCCGCTCCTCCGGTTTGCGCCCCTGGCTCGCCTGGGGATTCAAACTCGGTCTCGTCGGCCTGGTTGTCCTCGCCGGCTTCGCCGTTTACCTCGATGCCGTGGTGCAGGAAAAATTCTCCGGCAAGCGCTGGACCGTTCCGGCCAAGGTCTATGCCAGGCCGCTGGAGCTGTTCGTCGGACAGAAACTGAGCAAGGACGATTTCCTGCGCGAGCTCGATGCGTTGGGTTATCGCCGCGAAAGCAGCGCGAGCGGCCCAGGCGCCGTGGCGGTCGCAGGCAACACCATCGATATGTACAGCCGTGGCTTTCAGTTCTACGAGGGCACCGAGCCTGCTCGGGCAATCCGCGTGCGCTTCTCTGGTGATTACGTTGCCGGCCTGACCCAGGCCGGCGGTGCCAATCTCGCCGTGGCGCGACTGGAACCCATGCTGATCGGCGGGTTGTACCCGGCGCATCAGGAAGACCGCATCCTGATCAAGATCGACCAGGTGCCGGCCTACCTGATCGATGCGCTGGTTGCCGTGGAAGATCGCGATTATTTCGAGCACTTCGGCGTGTCGCCCAAGGGCATTGCCCGTGCCATCTGGATCAACGCCACGTCCGGGCGTCTGGTGCAGGGGGGCAGTACCCTGACCCAGCAGTTGGTCAAGAACTTCTACCTGACCAACGAGCGCACCCTTCTGCGCAAAGCCACCGAAGCCATGATGGCGGTGCTGCTCGAGTTGCATTACGACAAGCGGGAAATTCTCGAGGCGTACCTCAACGAGGTGTTCCTCGGTCAGGACGGCCAGCGCGCGATCCATGGTTTCGGCCTGGCCAGCCAGTATTTCTTCAGTCAGCCGATTTCCGAGTTGAAGCTGGAGCAGGTCGCGCTCCTGGTGGGCATGGTCAAGGGGCCGACCTACTTCAACCCCAGACGTAACCCCGAGCGCGCGATGACTCGGCGTAACCTCGTGCTCGACCTGCTCGCCGAACAGGGCTCGATCACGCCTGAAGAGGCCGCCGCTGCCAAGCAAAAGCCCCTGGGTGTGACGCAGCGTGGCAGCATGGCCGACAGCTCCTTCCCGGCCTTCCTCGATCTGGTCAAGCGCCAACTGCGTGAAGACTATCGCGAGGAAGACCTGACCGAGGAAGGCCTGCGCATCTTCACCAGCTTCGACCCCATCCTGCAGCTCAAGGCCGAGGAGGCGCTCACCGAGTCGCTGAAGCGTCTGGCCGGGCGTAAAGGGGTGGATGAGGTGCAGGCCGGCATGGTCGTGACTAACCCCGAAACCGGTGAGATTCAGGCACTGATCGGCAGTCGCCAGCCACGCTTCGCGGGGTTCAATCGTGCTCTCGATGCCGTGCGTCCCATCGGCTCGCTGGTCAAGCCGGCCATCTACCTGTCGGCGCTGGAGCGACCGAGCCAATACACGCTGACCAGCTGGCTGGAGGATGAGCCGTTCTCCGTCAAGGGGCAGGATGGCCAGGTCTGGACGCCGCAGAACTACGACCGCCAGGCCCATGGCTCCATCTTTCTGTATCAGGGGCTCGCTCACTCCTACAACCTGTCGACGGCCAAGCTCGGCCTGGAAATCGGTGTGCCCAATGTCCTCAAGACCCTTCAGCGAATGGGGATGAAGCGAGAGTGGCCGGCTTATCCGTCGATGTTGCTCGGGGCGGGGGCGTTGACCCCGATGGAAGTGGCGGACATGTACCAGACGCTGGCCAATGGCGGTTTCAATACCCCGCTGCGTGGCATTCGCAGTGTGCTGACGTCCGATGGCCAGCCGCTGGGCCGCTATCCGTTCAAGATTCAACAGCGCTTCGATCCCGGCGCCATCTACCTGGTGCAGAACGCCATGCAGCGCACCATGCGCGAAGGTACCGGACGCTCGGTTTACAGCCAGTTGCCCAGCTCGCTCAACCTGGCCGGCAAGACCGGCACCAGTAACGACTCGCGTGACAGCTGGTTCGCAGGCTTCAGTCAGGATCTGCTCGCCGTGGTCTGGCTCGGCCGCGACGATAATGGCCCGACCCCGTTGACGGGGGCGACCGGCGCGCTGCAGGTCTGGACCGGCTTCATGCGCAAGGCTGATCCGTTGCCGCTGGACATGCCGATGCCGGACAACGTGACCATGGCCTGGGTCGATCGTACGACCGGGCAGGGCTCGGCTTCCGGCTGCCCTAACGCGGTACAGATGCCTTATATTCGCGGCAGTGAGCCAGCGCCCGGAGCCGGCTGTGGCATCCAGGCGCCGGTCGACTCGGTGATGGACTGGGTGCGCGGTTGGCTGCAATGACCGGCTGGCTGCCTTCACCCTTACTTGAAGAGGATTGGATGTGAACAAGAAGTGGCTTGTCGCCCTGCTGGCAACGACGGCTCTTGCAGGTTGTAGCACGGTGCCGCGTGGCTCGATTCCGGTGGTCGATGCCGGCACGCCGTTGTCGGCCGGCAGCATCGCCGGCTCTAGTGCTCCCACACCTGCTGCGGCCCAGCCGCGGCAGATCGAGGAGGACTCCGGCGTAGTGGTGATGGTGCCGCAAGGCGCTGTTTCGTCGCCGCTGCAGACCGGGCCGCAAGCCGCTCCCTCGAGTGGTGGTCTGACCTTCGACGAGCCGCCGGTGAGCAGCGGCCAAGGCAGTTTCTCTGCGTCTCCTGCTCCCAGTGCGCCGAGCGGCATCCCCAGTGGCGGTGGCCTGGCTGCAGACGAACAACTGGATGGTCCGGTGCTGGCGCTGCTGACCACCGCACAGCAGCAGCAGGGCGGCGGTGACCTCAATGGCGCTTCCTCCAGTCTCGAGCGTGCCCAGCGCATTGCCCCGCGTGAGCCGCAGGTGCTCTATCGACTGGCCGAGGTACGCTTGGCACAGGGCGATGCGGCGCAGGCCGAGCAATTCGCGCGACGCGGCCTGACCTATGCCTCGGGTCGTCCGGCGCTGCAGGCCAGTCTGTGGAATCTCATCGCGCAGGCGCGTGAGCGTCAGGGCGATGCAGCCGGTGCTGCGCAGGCGCGTGAGCAAGCGCGGGTCAGTCTGTAATGGATGAACGTGCCTCGCAGGTCGCCGATCAACTGTTGTTGATCGAGCGTGAGCTACGTCAGTTGGGCTGGTGGCAGAGCGAGGCGCCGAGCGCCGAGGCGCTGGCCAGCCAGACGCCTTTCTGCGTCGATACCCTGGCGTTCGAGCAGTGGCTGCAATGGATTCTTCTGCCGCGGATGAAGGTGCTGCTGGAGAGCGGTGCTCCGCTGCCTGCGGTGTCCGGCATCAAGGCGATGGCTGAGATGGCCTATCGCGAGCAGCCCGTCAAAGTGCGGGGGCTGCTCGATGTGCTTGGTGAGTTCGATCGTGTGCTGACGCGTGCCTGAGCCTGCAAGCGTTTAGCGACAGGTCTCGTCGATGGACTTTTTCAGCTCGGTGATGCGCTGCTGACGCTCGTCTTCACCGATGCGGCGCAGCTCACCATTGTCGCCCTCGATTCTGACGCGAGGGTTGTTCTCCAGTTGCGCGAGGTTGGTACGTGCACTTTCGCAGTACTTCTTGCGTTCGGCCTCTTGCTTGGCGACCTGATCCTTGACCTGATCGTCGATCGCTTTCTGCTGGGCGTCGTCCGAAGCTGGCGGTGTTGTCAGGGCGGGCGCCGGCGCACGGGGCGGTGGCGTTGCGGTGTTGATGGACGTGGCGTCCTGGCCCTGCGGCGGCTGTGCGCCAAAGTGGGTGACGCCCTGGTCGTCCACCCACTTGTAGATCTGGCTGGCCATGGCGGAAGTGCTCAGGGCGAGCAACAAACTGCCAGTGAGGATCATGAGGCGCATGCTGTTTCCTTTCTTAGAGAGCCGCGGGACTGCTGGTTACTATAACCAAAAGCCGCCATTGTTCATCCTGCGCTGTGTCACAGGTGAGGATCGTTGGGTGGCGCTGCACGCATCGCTTGACTTGCCAGCGGCTAACCCGAACAATCGCCATTCCATCGCAGTGGAGTCCGCCGCAAGCGTCCTCCAGCTCGGTGCAAAGAGGCGCTATCCGTGCCGAACCGTGACACCCGCAACGCGTTACCTCGCGCTGGGAGGGTCAGCCCCGCAAGACCATGGGCTGCTCCGTTACTCGTCAAGCTGATGTTCCGAATCCACGATCACCATCGTGCATGTCCGCTGACAGTAAGACCTACTTAAAGGGCCGCTCGTCTGTCGGGTGGCACACTGGCGTTCAAGAGGTGAAAAACGTGGAGCTCTTATCTGGCGCTGAAATGGTCGTCCGCTTCCTGCGTGACGAAGGCGTTAAGTACATCTATGGGTACCCGGGCGGTGCCCTCCTGCATATCTACGATGCCCTGTTCAAAGAGCCGGAAGTGACTCACGTCCTGGTTCGTCACGAGCAGGCCGCGACCCACATGGCAGATGGTTATGCCCGCGCTACCGGCAAGGCCGGCGTGGTGCTGGTAACCTCCGGCCCGGGTGCGACCAATGCCATCACCGGTATCGCCACGGCTTACATGGACTCGATTCCCATGGTCGTGATTTCCGGTCAGGTGCCGAGCAACATGGTCGGTACCGATGCCTTCCAGGAAACCGACATGGTCGGTATTTCCCGTCCGATCGTGAAGCACAGCTTCATCATCAAGCACCCGTCGGAAATTCCCGAGGTGCTGAAGAAGGCGTTCTATCTCGCTGAATCCGGCCGCCCCGGCCCGGTCGTGGTCGACATTCCGAAGGACATGGGCGATCCGACCCAGAAGTTCGAGTACGTCTATCCGAAGAAGGTCAAGCTGCGCTCCTACAGTCCGGCCGTGCGTGGCCACTCCGGGCAGATCCGCAAGGCGGCCGAGATGCTGCTGGCCGCCAAGCGTCCGGTGATGTACTCCGGTGGCGGCGTGATCATGGGCAATGCCTCCGCGCCCCTGACCGAGTTGGCGCAGATGCTCAATCTGCCGGTGACCAACACCCTGATGGGCCTCGGTGGCTACCCGGGTACCGATCGCCAGTTCCTCGGTATGCTCGGCATGCACGGCAGCTACACCGCCAACCTGGCGATGCACCATGCTGACGTGATCCTGGCTGTCGGTGCGCGCTTCGATGACCGCGTGATCAACGGCGCGGCCAAGTTCTGCCCGAACGCCAAGATCATCCACATCGACATCGACCCGGCTTCGATTTCCAAGACCATCAAGGCCGACATCCCGATCGTTGGCCCGGTGGACAGCGTGCTGACCGAAATGGTCGCCATCCTCAAGGAAATCGGTGAAACCCCGAACAAGGAAACTGTTGCCAGCTGGTGGAAGCAGATCGACGAGTGGCGCGGTAGCGGCCGTCTGTTCCCTTACAACGAGGGTGACGGTTCGATCATCAAGCCGCAGACGGTGATCGAGACTCTGTGCGAAGTGACCAGGGGCGATGCCTTCATCACCTCCGATGTTGGTCAGCACCAGATGTTCGCCGCACAGTACTACCGCTTCAACAAGCCCAATCGCTGGATCAACTCCGGTGGCCTGGGCACCATGGGTTTCGGTTTCCCCGCCGCGATGGGCGTCAAGATGAACTTCCCGGAAGCCGACGTGGCTTGCGTGACCGGCGAAGGCAGCATCCAGATGAACATCCAGGAGCTGTCGACCTGCCTGCAGTACGACCTGCCGGTGAAGATCGTCAACCTGAACAACGGCGCGCTCGGCATGGTTCGTCAGTGGCAGGACATGCAGTACAGCAGTCGCTACTCGCACTCCTACATGGAGTCGCTGCCTGACTTCGTCAAGCTGGCGGAGGCTTATGGGCATGTAGGCATGCGCATCACCGAGCTCAAGGATCTCAAGCCGGGTCTCGAAGAGGCCTTCGCACTGAAGAATCGCCTGGTGTTCCTCGATATCGCGGTGGATACCAGCGAGCACGTCTACCCGATGCAGATCCGGGATGGCGCAATGCGTGACATGTGGCTGAGCAAGACGGAGCGTACCTGACCATGCGACACATCATTTCCCTGCTGCTGGAAAACGAGCCGGGCGCACTGTCCCGCGTGGTCGGTCTGTTCTCCCAGCGTAACTACAACATCGAAAGCCTCACCGTTGCGCCGACCGAGGATCCGACGCTGTCGCGTCTGACCCTGACCACGGTCGGTCATGACGAGGTGATCGAGCAGATCACCAAGAACCTCAACAAGCTGGTCGAGGTGGTCAAGCTGGTCAACCTGTCGGAGAGCGCCCATATCGAGCGCGAGCTGATGCTGGTGAAGATCAAGGCCACTGGCGCCCAGCGTGCCGAGGTCAAGCGCACCACCGACATCTTCCGCGGCCAGATAGTGGATGTGACCAGCAGCGTCTACACCGTGCAGCTGACCGGTACCAGCGACAAACTGGACAGCTTCATCCAGGCCATCGGCACCGCGTCGATTCTGGAAACCGTGCGCAGTGGTGTCACCGGCATCGCTCGAGGCGACAAGGTACTGAGTATCTGATCGCTGTGGTTGCAGAGAGCCCCGCCTGGTGCGGGGCTTTTTATTGCCTGAGATTCAGCGCTGGCGATTCCAGAAGGCGGCGATCAGTGGATCCTTGAGGCGCTTCTCCAGCGCGAACAGGCCAATGTCATAAGCCGTCAGTGGTGGCTGGATGTCGTAGATGCGAATGCGGGCGGTCAGAGGGCTGTTGTCCAGCACGATCTGCGGCACCACGCCGATACCGAAACCCAGGCTGACCATGCTGACGATCGCTTCGTTACCGCTGACCTGGGCATAGATGCGCGGCTTGATGTTGTGGTGTTTGAGCCAGCGGTCGGTGCGCGTTCTGGCCAGGCCCTCCTCGGAGAGAATCATCGGTACGTCCCTCCAGCTCTCTGCCGTCGGCTGCCGCAGTTGTTCCTCACTCAGCAACTGTGGGGCTTGAGGGCCGATGAAGCGCAGCTCCGAGCGAGTGATCGACTGAAATTCCACGCCTGCCGGCAGGGTGTCTGGCCTGGCGCCGATGGCCAGATCTTCCTGGCCTTGCTGCACGCGCTCGACGGCTTTGGCCGGGTCGCCGGTATGCAGTTTCATTTCGATGCGTGGGTAATCCTGGCGAAAACTGCTGAGGATGTCATAGAGGAAGCTGTAGCTCGCGGTCACCGAACAATACAGGGACAGCTCGCCATGCAGGCTTTGCTGATCCTGCATGAAGGTCTGGCGTATGGCTTGCCAACCATTCATCACCTCGCTCGCGTATTCACGAAACTGCTGGCCCTCACGGGTCAGGCGAACCGAGCGGTTGTCACGCAGGAACAGGGGCGCGCCGAGTTCCTCCTCGAGCTGCTTGATGCTGCGGCTCAGTGCAGAAGGGCTGACGTGCTGTTCGCGGCTGGTCTTGCCGAAGTGCAGGTTGTCTGCCAGGGAGAGAAAGAGCCTGAGGGAGTGGCTGTCCATTTTTGTTTCACATATCGGCACGTTGTGTTGCAAATATATCATTTTACGCAATGGATAAGATCACATAAGGTGCTTGCGTCGCGGTGCTTGCACCCATCCCTTTCGATTCAAAAGAGCCAAGAACATGAAAGTTTATTACGACAAAGATTGCGACCTCTCCATCATCCAGGGCAAGAAAGTCGCCATCATCGGTTATGGCTCCCAGGGCCACGCTCAGGCCTGCAACCTGAAGGATTCCGGCGTTGACGTCACCGTGGGTCTGCGTAAAGGCTCCGCCACCGTTGCCAAGGCCGAAGCTCATGGCCTGAAAGTGGCCGACGTTGCCACTGCCGTTGCTGCTGCCGACCTGGTCATGATCCTGACCCCGGACGAGTTCCAGGGCCAGCTGTACAAGAACGAGATCGAGCCGAACATCAAGAAGGGCGCTACCCTGGCCTTCTCCCACGGCTTCGCTATCCATTACAACCAGGTCGTGCCGCGTGCCGACCTCGACGTGATCATGATCGCGCCGAAGGCCCCGGGCCACACCGTACGTACCGAGTTCGTCAAAGGCGGCGGTATCCCTGACCTGATCGCCGTTTACCAGGACGCCTCCGGCAATGCCAAGAACGTTGCCCTGTCCTACGCCTCGGGCGTTGGCGGCGGCCGTACCGGCATCATCGAAACTACCTTCAAGGACGAGACCGAGACCGACCTGTTCGGTGAGCAGGCCGTTCTCTGCGGCGGTACTGTCGAGCTGGTCAAAGCCGGTTTCGAAACCCTGGTCGAAGCTGGCTACGCGCCGGAAATGGCCTACTTCGAGTGCCTGCACGAGCTGAAGCTGATCGTCGATCTGATGTTCGAAGGCGGTATCGCCAACATGAACTACTCGATCTCCAACAACGCCGAGTACGGTGAGTACGTCACCGGTCCGGAAGTGATCAACGCCGAATCCCGTGCTGCCATGCGTAACGCTCTGAAGCGCATCCAGAACGGCGAATACGCCAAGATGTTCATCACCGAGGGTGCTGCCAACTACCCGTCGATGACTGCATATCGCCGCAACAATGCCGCTCACGGCATCGAAGTGGTCGGTGAGAAGCTGCGTGCGATGATGCCGTGGATCGCAGCCAACAAGATCGTCGACAAGACCAAGAACTAAGGTCTGCGATGTGCGAAAGAACGCGGCTTTATGCCGCGTTTTTTCATTATTGGGCAGTGCTTCTGGTATAAAGCCTGGGCGTCGGCGCCGCTGCGAGCGCTGCCGACCATTCTTCAAATCCGTAGCAAGGTGTTGTTCATGAGTGAAGGTCACGAAGAGCCGAAGCGGGCGGGCGAGGATATCGAAAGCCTGCTGCCCATCGACGAGCATGTGGAAGAAGGGCACGACGCCGAGGGGCGCAAGGTGCGTCATCGCGGGATCTACCTGCTACCGAACCTGTTCACCACGGCCAATCTGTTCGCCGGTTTCTACTCCATCATCAATTCGATGAACGGCAACTTCTACGTCGCTGCGGCGACCGTATTTGTAGCCATGGTGCTCGACAGTCTGGACGGCCGAGTCGCGCGCCTGACCAACACGCAAAGCGCATTCGGTGCCGAATACGATTCGCTTTCCGATATGGTCGCTTTCGGCGTCGCCCCGGCACTGCTCGCATTCGAGTGGGCATTGGGCAGCATGGGCAAGGTCGGCTGGATGGTCGCCTTCATCTATGTGGCCGGCGCCGCGTTGCGCCTGGCGCGCTTCAATACCCAGATTGGCAGCGTCGACAAGCGCTACTTCATCGGCTTGGCCAGCCCGGCAGCTGCCGGTGTTGTTGCCGGTACTGTCTGGGCGTTCAGCGATTTCGGTATCCAGGGTTCCAATATGGCTTTCCTTGTGGCGCTGCTGGTCGCTGCAGCGGGATGCCTGATGGTCAGCAATATCAAGTACTACAGCTTCAAGGATCTCGATCTGAAGGGGCGCGTGCCATTCGTGGCCATCCTGGTCGTGGTGCTGGTGTTTGCGGTGGTGTTCAGTGACCCGCCACGCATCCTGTTGCTGATTTTCCTGGCCTACGCCGTTTCCGGTCCTATTCAGTACCTGTTGCAATTGCGCCGCCGTAAAACGGTATGACGCTGTAATTTCTTCCCTGTCCCGTGGTCTACAGTTCGTTTCTCAAACCGTAGACCACGGAGTCACCATGCTCATCCGCGTCCCTTCTCCCTCTCGGTCCCTTGAGTCCGAAGTCACCCCCGAGTCCGTCTATCTTTCCCGGCGCAAGCTGATGCAAGGCTCACTGGCCCTGGCGGGAATGGCAGCCATGCCGGCCTGGGTGCACGCGGACACGCCTGGCAGTTACGCCGATGTGGAGTCGGCCAAGGCTCCGGCCTGGTTCGAAGAAAAGCTTCCCGGTACTCGATGGCAGGCCGTTCGTGCTGAAGGCGAGAGCATTACGCCCTTCAAGGATGCGACGCACTACAACAACTTCTATGAGTTCGGCACCGGCAAGGGTGATCCGGCCGCCAATGCCGGCAAGCTGCAGGTCGAGCCATGGACGGTGATGGTCGACGGTGAGGTGGGTAAGCCAGGGCGCTATGCCATCGAAGACCTGGTCAAGCCGCATGCCTTCGAAGAACGCATCTACCGGCTGCGCTGTGTCGAAGCTTGGTCCATGGTCATTCCCTGGCTGGGATTTTCTCTGGCGGATTTGCTCAAGCAGGTAGAGCCCACCTCGGCGGCTCGTTATGTCCGTTTCGAGACGCTAGTCGATGCGCAGCGCATGCCCGGACAGCGCTCAGGCTTTTCACTGATCGATTGGCCCTATGTAGAAGGCTTGCGTCTGGATGAGGCCATGCATCCACTCGCCTTCATGGCTGTTGGTATGTACGGCCGCGTATTGCCAGGGCAGAACGGGGCTCCTCTGCGCTTGGTCGTACCCTGGAAGTATGGCTTCAAGAGCATCAAGTCCATCGTGCGCATCAGTCTGGTTGCAGAAGCGCCGAAGACCACCTGGGAGCGTATCGCCCCTAATGAGTACGGCTTCTATGCGAACGTCAATCCGCAGGTCGATCATCCACGCTGGTCGCAGGCGACCGAACGACGTTTGCCCAGCGGGTTGTTCAGCCCAAACATCGTCGATACGCGCATGTTCAATGGCTACGACGAAGTGGCCGAGCTCTATGCCGGTATGGATTTGAAGAGGTATTACTGATGCGCTATCGGTTCTGGCGCATCGCTGTTTTCATCGCTGCAGCGATACTGCCTCTGTATTGGTTGTATTGCGCGTCCGTCGGGCTCCTGAGTCCTGATCCTGGCAAGGTGCTTGTGGACAATCTCGGTCTCGGCGGTTTGATTCTGCTGCTGATCACGTTGGCGATGACCCCTTTGCAGCAGCTGACCCGGTGGGGAGGCTGGATCGCGGTACGGCGCCAGTTGGGATTGTGGTGTTTTGCTTATATTGCCTTGCACCTGGCGGGCTATGCGCTGTTCATTGCGGGGCTGCGGCTGGATCGGGTTGCACATGACCTGTATGAGCGTCCCTACATCATTGTTGGTGCGTTGGCGTTTGCGGGATTGCTGGTGTTGGCGCTGACGTCCAATCGCTTCAGCATCAGGCGACTTGGGCGCAGATGGAAGGCGCTGCATCGTTCGGTCTATGTCATCTTGCTTCTGGCGCTGCTGCATATGCTTTGGGTGGTACGCGCTGATCTGAGCGAATGGCTGGTCTATGCGCTGGTCGGGGGCTGCTTGCTTTCGGTTCGTGTGCCTTATCTGGCTGCTGCGGTTCAGCGCTTGGGTGGCCGCTGGCGGGAAAATCCGAAGAAAATTGAAATATAAGCTTGACGCGCAATCTGCTGGATGTAGAATGCGCGCCACTTCAGCGATGAAGCGCTTCAAAAACTTCTTGTTAATCAATAAGTTAAGTTGAATGAGGGGCTTGCAAAGCTGGAATTGGCGTGTAGAATGCGCGTCGGTCGACAGGGTGGTGGTTTGATTCTGTTGGTGGTTCGGTCAGGTGGATCGAAAGCGGTAGAAAAGAGGTGTTGACAGCGGTTTTGAAAGCTGTAGAATGCGCCTCCCGCTGGAGAGAAGAAGCTCTGATCGAAAGCGCAAGTG